>NZ_VPBV01000025.1:0-43417 GCF_013418545.1 Acinetobacter sp. YH12136 | reverse complement strand
CGCGTTGTGTTAAAGCACCTGAAATTTGTTCTGGTGACCAGTCCAAACCAATCAAATAATCAATATAAGCGAAGGCAAATGCTGTCATTGATGATGAAGGACGGTACCGTCTTTGACTTGCAAATTTCGCTGCCTGTTGAGCTCTATATCCACGTTGCCCAGTATTTCTTTTTAATTCACGGTAGTTGGTTGATCGTGAACGTCCTAACTCCCGAGCAAGGCTAGCGATTGAACTTTTACTTTTCAAAGTAGCATAAATTTCGTATCTTTCATCTTGAGAAAGTTGGGTGTATTTCTTCATTGTGTGCTTTCCAATTGCGAGTTGAAAAAGTCTAATAATTCTATGAATACACCTAACTTTTTCAACTAACTACAAATGTGTTGCACTTGAGATTTGAATCTGCGCTATAAAAAGTGAAGGCAAAATAAAACCATCAGATGATGATGGTTTTATTACGGCTTAGATAGAAGATTGATTTAAGCGAATAATTGAGTAACGAAACACCATAGAATTGCTAAAATCGCAATCGCAACGATAGGTTCTAGTACTTTAGACCAAGTGGGTACAATTGCTTCTACAGGCTCAATATTTTGATGATCATCGTGGGTATGTTGTTGTACCATTTGATTAAACTCCTTCATTGATGCCTCTAATGATAGCTCTTCTTGAGGAATTGGTTTAGAACCTTTTAACTCTATTAGATCGTTTGTTGACCAAACCCAATCATCCGCTTGACCAGATAAATGTTCAATTTGACCTAGCAATAATTCACCTAGACCTTTATTGCCAAAATTACCGGTTTGATCCAATTGCTTGAGCTCTGTGAGTTGTAAGGCTAAGACTTCACTAATATTCTGTTCAAGCTCAGTTTTGGAGAGAGGTGACTGATTGTGTGGAGATGTGGTGAGTCGACGTGCAATTTCCTGAATATATAATTCATCTTGATGATCAATTTCTTGATAAAGTTTTTGGTTGTCTTCTCGCCACAGACTGACCAGTTTGCCTAAGCTCAGCGCATTGATTTCTTGAATATATTGGTCGCGATCAACAGCATTATATTGTTTCAAAAGCGAGGGCTTTTGAAGTTTAATCTGCGCTGCAAAATATTGTACTAAATCAAAAGCCATTCACTACTCCATTGTTTTAATCTAATAATCTAAGGCTTGGTTTTTTCTTAGTTTGTTCGGTTTTTTCTTCAGTCTTTGATTCTAAAGCATCTTGATCATTTTGGATATGTGCATACTCACTTGGATCAAAGAATAAGCCTTGTCCATTCTCTCTTGCATAGATACCTACGACGGCATTCATAGGTACATATAAGTCGCGTGATACGCCACCAAAGCGTGCAGAGAAGGTGATTGCATCATTGCTCATGTGTAAGGCATGCACTGCATGTGGAACGATATTTAGGACAATCTGACCATCCTGAATAAATTGTTCAGGAACAAGCGTATTCGGCTGTGTAGCATCGACCAATAAATGTGGTGTGAGTTGGTTATCACAAATCCATTCATAAATTGCGCGGGCTAAATAAGGACGGGTTGGACTTAAATTGATTTCAGATTCAGACATAATATGCTCTTTAAGTATGAATTAAAAATTCTTGATAGCGATTTTTTTCTTGCAAAGTCATTGCTTGAGTGAAGGCAGGGCGTGAAAAAATCCGCTGACAATACAGGAAAATTGGACGACAGTGTTGTTGAGGTAATTCTATGCCCATGGCTTTTAGCCGTATAAATAAGGATGCCAGCATGCAATCTAAAATACTGAAATTTTCTGACATGAAATAAGGATAATGCTGAAATAATGGTGTCAGTGAAATGAGTGTATCACGTAATTTTTTTTGTGCAGCGCGCTGTGTTGTGTAATCTAAGCTATCAGGATGACGTAGCATCTGATCGGCAAGTTTGAACCAGTCTTGTTCAAAGCGCCAAATATATTGACGTTGTTCTGCACGTGGCATAGGTGCATCGGCATAAAGTTTATTTTGTCGATAACGATCATCCAGATATTCGGAAATAATCGCAGTATTAAAGAGTTTTAAATCGTTTTCTAGCAGCATTGGAAGTTGATTATACG
The DNA here is from genome assembly GCF_013418545.1 of Acinetobacter sp. YH12136. Taxonomy (NCBI): domain Bacteria; kingdom Pseudomonadati; phylum Pseudomonadota; class Gammaproteobacteria; order Moraxellales; family Moraxellaceae; genus Acinetobacter; species Acinetobacter sp. YH12136. The sequence continues at coordinate 41,337 of NZ_VPBV01000025.1, read as the reverse complement.
GATTCAGGCTTGCGAGGTCTTCATCTTCATAATCGACCAAAATCAGTTGATATTTGATTTGTTTTTCGGCCAGAACGTAACGAATCCAATGTGAGCGAAAGTCGTCCGCATGACTGTAGAGGGTAATGCCTTGTAAGGGTGCGTTCTCGACTGACATAATCCGAAATAAAACCAAATGAATAGAATAGGATACTAAACTTAGCCACTAAAATCACCCAGCAAAGCTGATAAAAGTGTATGAGATATTTGTTGATTGGTTTTCAATTTTTGGACTGTATTGAATTTTGATTTTTGGTGTATGTGAATCCGAATTGTTTATCTGACTTAAAATGCTCAGCTCGTTGATTTGCATAAAAAAAAGCCTTGGAAAATCCAAGGCTTTTTTTGTGTCCGATTCGGTAAACGAATTAACGTTTAGAGAATTGTGGACGTTTACGAGCTTTACGTAAACCAAGTTTCTTACGTTCAACTTCACGAGCATCACGAGTAACGAAACCAGCTTGACGAAGAGCAGGTTTTAAAGTGTCGTCAGATGCGATCAATGCACGAGTAATACCGTGACGGATTGCACCAGCTTGACCACCAATACCACCACCAGCAACAGTGATGTAAAGGTCATATTTTTCAGTAGCTTCAAGAAGCTCTAATGGTTGACGTACGATCATACGAGCAGTTTCACGACCGAAATATTGCTCAAGAGTACGGTTGTTAATTACGAGTTTACCTGTACCAGCTGATAAGAAAACACGTGCAGTTGCGGTCTTACGGCGACCTGTACCATAGTTAGTAGCCATGTGCTGTATCCCTTAGATGTCCAAAACTTGTGGCTGTTGAGCTGTGTGAGGATGCTCAGCACCAGCGTACACTTTCATTTTCTTGATCATAGCATAACCAAGAGGACCTTTTGGCAACATGCCTTTTACAGCGCGTTGGAAGATTTCTTCTGGTTTGTGAGCAACTAATTTCTCGAAATTAGTTTCACGGATACCACCAGGGAAACCAGTGTGGCGATAGTATTTCTTGTCAAGTGATTTGTTACCAGTCACTTGAACTTGCTCAGCATTGATAACAACGATGTAGTCGCCAGTGTCAACGTGAGGAGTATAAGAAGTTTTGTGCTTACCGCGTAAACGACGAGCGATTTCTGTCGCAAGGCGACCTAGAGTTTTGCCAGAAGCATCAACAACGTACCAGTCGTGTTGAACTTCAGCTGGCTTAGCGCTGAGAGTTTTCATTAAACCACTACCTATTATAGTTGGTTTGGACTATGGAAGCTGTCCAAACAAAAAGGAGTCCGAATTCTACCTGAGAATGGGTAGAACTACAATGGAAAAGTCACATTTTAAGCGCTATATTTTATCAAGTTTGGTTATAAAAGCAAAATCACCTCTAGCGACCATTTCACGACAGTAAAAATCAGGTATTGATCTTCTTTATCTAGTGCTGTTTTAGCTTTTTCTGTATGGTCGCAGCTAATAATAATGATGAGGACGGATCACTATTAATAATGATGAGGACGGATCACTATGTCTGATGATTTAGAACGCGTCGCTACAACGACAAAAGCATTAACGACAGAAGCATTAAAGCCGAAACCAAATAAACTGCTAAAATTTATAGCAGGTTTTTTCATCACATTAATTGCTCTGTATGAACTGGCATTTTTGTTGGTAGGTGCAGCTTATGGTACTGATGTATTTGCTTTTATCTTAATCTATTCTGTATTTATGCACATCACCTTGCTCCCTTTTATGTTATATGGCATCGGTGGCTTCATCATCTTGAGTCTATCTGATCAAAACTATCGAGCAGTCACTCAACAAGCGCCCAAAATACTATTTATAGGTTTGTTGTTATGTATGGTCGTGATTGGCATTTCGGAATGGGCGCATCAGATGGGCATCTTAGATAGCCGATTTAGATTAGATTGGAGATAAAACAATTTTGCTCAGGATGGCGCTATAATTCAGCTACACCTAGCTATAGTGGATGAAGCTGCATGCGCCCTTTATATGTCACCAGTGGTGAACCTGCAGGTATTGGACCTGATATTTGTCTAAGTCTGGCAGCTCGACAAGATGAGCGTCCAATTGTGGTATTGGCAGATCATCAATTATTACAACAACGCACCGAAATTCTAAAGCAACAAGTCGAATTGATTGAATATTCAGGTCAGCAACAGCCTGCAGCGCTTGGGCAGTTATATGTTGAGCATGTGCCTTTGGCTGTAGATGTTGAGTTGGGGCATTTAAATGCACAAAATGCAGCTTACGTTTTGGAGCAATTACGTCGCTCAGCTTCTTATGCAATGACAGGTAAGAGTGTGGGCGTGGCGACAGCACCCGTGCAAAAATCTATTATTAATGAAGCTGGTATTTCTTTTAGTGGGCACACTGAATATTATCAGGAGTTTGCAGGTGTTGCGCGTGTGGTGATGATGTTAGCCACCAAAACCTTACGCGTTGCCTTGGCGACCACGCATTTACCTTTACGTGCCGTGGCAGATGCCATTACCAAAACACGTTTAGAACAAGTAATTGATATTTTGCTGCACGATCTAAAAAGCAAGTTTAAAATTGAACATCCTAAAGTATTGGTCTGTGGTTTGAACCCACATGCGGGCGAAGATGGTTATTTAGGCATGGAAGAAATTGAGGTGATTAATCCTGTGCTACAAAATTACCGTAATCGCGGTGAAAATCTCAGTTTAAGTTTACCTGCAGATACTTTATTTACCCCAAAAAATTTAAAAGATGCCGATGCAGTTTTAGCGATGTATCACGATCAGGGTTTACCTGTGTTAAAATCTCAGGGCTTTGGTGAAGCAATCAATATTACTTTAGGCTTACCGTTTATTCGCACTTCAGTCGATCACGGCACAGCGCTCTCCCTCGCAGGTACGGGACTTGCGAAAAGTTCTAGCTTGCATGTTGCTGTCGATTTAGCGCTGGATTTAGCACGTTCATAATTTCAGCTTGGAAATCTTTATGTATCAAATTAATGCCCTAAACCCAAAAGATGAAGGGCATCAGGCTCGTAAACGCTTTGGTCAAAACTTTTTGCATGATCAACGCGTGATTGCCAAAATTGTCCGCTCAGTGAACCCACGTCCAGGCGATAATATTGTCGAGATTGGACCGGGTTTAGCGGCATTGACCTCACCTTTAATTGGTGAGTGTGATGCTTTGACTGTAGTGGAATTAGACCGTGATTTGGCCGCAGGCTTACTGGGACGTGTGCCACATCCTGAGCGTTTAACTATTGTAGAAAGTGACGCGCTGAAATATGACTTTACCGAGTTATTTCAGGAAGGGCGCCCGCTACGTGTGGTTGGAAACTTGCCGTATAACATTTCGACGCCGCTTTTGTTTCATCTCTTAGAGTTTGGTGACAAAGTTAAAGACATGCACTTTATGCTGCAAAAAGAAGTGGTAGATCGTATCACGGCTGAACCGAATACCAAAGAATATGGGCGTTTATCGGTGATGATGCAGTATTACTGTAAGCCAACGTTCTTGTTTGAAGTACCGCCTGGCGCATTTAATCCACCGCCTAAAGTGACTTCTGCAGTATTCCGTTTAGAGCCTTATGTGACTAAACCGATTATTGCCAAAGATGAAAAAGCATTGGCACGTTTGGTGGCGCATGTATTTACCCAACGTCGTAAAACATTGCGCAATAGCTTAAAAGGCATGTTGGCTGAAGATGCGTTTGAACGTGCAGGGGTAGACCCAATGGCACGTCCTGAAACTTTAAGTTTGAGTGCATTTGTCGCATTGGCAGATCAGATGGTGAATTAATGGCAGCAATTCGATACAACTATGTCATTGGTGATGTGCAGGGCTGCTTTGAAGCCTTAAAACTGTTATTAAAAGAAATACAGTTCGATCCCGATCAAGATTTTATTTGGTTTGCAGGCGATTTAGTCGCGCGGGGTGAAAACTCGGTAGGTGCTTTGCGTTTTATTAAAAAACTGGTAGATCGTGGCGTTGCAGCAACGGTGTTAGGCAATCACGATTTAACCTTGTTGGCAGGCGCACGTGGCTTAAAGAAAATCAAAGCACAAGACAACACTCGTGATGTGATTGATGCAATTGACAGTGATGATTTGATTGATTGGTTGCGTAAACAACCATTGTGTCTTTTTCCTAATGAAAACACCACTTTAACTCATGCAGGTATTCCACATATTTGGAATGCGGAACAAACCGCAGCTTTGGCAAAAGAAGTTGAGGCGGTGATTGGGCATGAGGACTTTGAGGTGGTGGATGCATTCTTAAAGGAAATGTATGGGGCAGAACCTGCAGTTTGGTCGGATGATTTAGAGGGGCATGCGCGTTTACGTTGTATTACCAACTATTTGACCCGTATGCGTTTAGCCAATGCACAGGGTGGTTTGGAATTCAGCTTTAAAGATGCCTTAGATGATCCGATGCCAGAAGGTTTTAAACCGTGGTTTGAATATCCATCTTTAGCTGCGCAAACACATCAAATCGTATTTGGTCATTGGGCAGCATTGCAGGGACAAACGGTAGCCGACAATATTCAAAATGTGGATGGCGGTTGTGTGTGGGGCAATCAGCTTGTGGCTTATCGTTTGGAAGATCAGCAATTGTTTGCAGTGGATAATCCGCTGGCAGAATGGTAATAACATTCATCTTTAAAATTTAAAAATGTGATGATGAAATGAAAATAGCCACCTATTGAGGTGGCTATTTTTTATCTTGAATTTTATTGAATTCGAATCCAAGTTTGACTGCGACCTAGTGTAGATACACCCATATAAGCACGTAAAGTTAAACGTTTACCTGTTGAGTTGATGCGAATTTTTGCATCGTAAATACGACCTGCCAATGGATCAATTACGCGTCCTTTTTCGTAATTGTTGCTGTTTTTGACTTGTTGTAAGCCTTTTAAAATATCCATCCCTAAAATAGGTTGGTCGGTATAAGGCGCAGGGCATTTATTACAAAGTTCACGTGGGGTATAACCCGGACGCGGGGTTACTTTCACAATTTTACCCGTATAGGTTTGATTGGCTTCTTTACGAATTTCGATGACAGCTTTGGGTGAGCCTGTTTTATCATCAATTTGTTGCCAAGTTCCTGCTAAATCTTGTGCCATCGCCAAAGTGCTTAGACTGCCGAAGATGACGGCTATTCCTAAAGCCAATTTCTGAATCATTTTATTTCCCTTACTCGGTCTTTGCGGCTAGTCTAATCTGTGAATTAACGGACACAAAGTCCCGAGTATCCAGAAAAAATGACCGATGAGACACAATTACTCGCTTATTGTTGGCGAATCCACGTTTGTGTCCGACCAATGGCTGAAATTCCGACGTAACCACGTAAAGTGAGACGTTTATTATTAGATGCTAAACGACCTTTCAGGCTATACATTTTGCCTGTAAGTGGATCTAAAATACGCCCATCGGCATAGTTGTTATTTTCCACATGCTTTAAGCCACTAATAATTTCCAAACCGACCAAAGGTTTGTTGGTATAAGGTGCAGGGCAATTCACACACATAGTTTTTGGGGTATAGCCCGGTCTTGGTGTGACTTTGATAATTTTACCAGTAAAGCTGCCATTTTCAGCTTGGGTAATTTCAATCAGGGCTTTGGGTGAACCTGTTTTGTCATCAATACTTTGCCAGATACCTGTTAGGTCTGCAGCAAATGCTGAACCACTGAAGATTAAGCTTGCAAATACACCCATCAATACATTTTTCTTCATATCAGTTCCTTTGATTGTCGAAAGTTATTACAGAGGTTAATTCAAGATATAAAGCGAGTTGTGGTAAGAGTCAAGAGATTTGAGGAAATTTTTAATCTTAAACTTGCAGGGAAAATGCTGGAAAAGATGTGAAAAATGCCACGAACGTGTGGCATTTTAAGTGAAAAGTGAATTAATTAAGTTGATGGAATAACTTATAAATTAATCACTTTTAATCCAAGTTTGGCTGCGACCTAAAGCCGATACACCGACATAACCGCGCATGGTCAAACGCTTACCATTATTGCTCAATTTGGCTTTGGTGCTGTAAATATTGCCGCTTAAAGGGTCAATAATTTTCCCGCCTGTGAAATTGGAATTACCTGTATATTTTAAGCCAGTGAGTACATCCATACCTAAAATCGGTTGGTTGGTATAAGGCGCAGGGCAGTTGACACAGGTTTCTCTTGGTGTGTAACCTGGGCGTGGCGTCACTTTAACGATTTTAGCGGTATAGCTACCATTGCTTTCCTGACGAATTTCTAAAATGGCTTTAGATGAACCCGTTTTATCGTCAATGTTTTTCCAAGTTCCTGTAATATCTTGAGCCAGCGCAAAACTACCTAAGGCTGAGCAGATTAAGGCAACGGTGAGTTTCATCTTGACCATGTTCAATGTTCCTTCATTTCGCAAACTGGATATTTCATAATAAAAAGAAAGTGAAATGGTCACAATCTTTAAAAGTGATTGCTCAGTCACATTCTTTGTAAATACAGTATAAATGTTGGCAGCCAAACTGCGGTAAAGACTGCATTGACTGCCATGCCAAAGGCAGCATAACGTCCTGCAACACTGCCACGTTGCCATGCTTGAGCAGTACCAATGGCATGTGCAGCTAAGCCAAGTGCCAAACCTGAAGCACGTTCATCATTGATATGCCTTAAAATAAGTGGTGAAAAAGCAGCACCCACGACACCTGATAAAATCACAATTAATACTGCCAATTGAATCGGTGCTTCTAATAAGGTTGCGATATTAATCGCAATCGGCGTGGTCACTGCACGGGTGGCAAATGCCATAATATCGGCACTGGACATATGTAGCGCATAAGCAAGCCCCATCGGCAGCGCCACAGCACTAAGACTGGCAAAGAACAAAATACCTAAAATCGCTTTGAGGGGTAAATCGTCATAACGCATGGCTGCTAGAGGAATGGCGAGTGCAACTGTCACATAGCCCAATAATTGATTAAACAAAGGGTTGGTTTGTGCGACGTAAGTTTCGTATGGAATCCCGAAAAAATACAACAGTAGCAACACAAAACACATGCCAAAGACAATCACAGGGATTTGCGGGACTTTTTGGTTGCAAGGTTTTGCCAGTAAATATGCAACGAGAGTGATTAAAAAACCATATAGAATTGACAGCATTTTAATCTCCTAAAGCCAGCGTTTTGCCATTTTGGCATACAGCCAAAGCGGGATCAGCGTACTGATAAACAACACAATTAAGAAGATTGGAATTTGTTTGCCCATGTGCGTGAGCATAATTAATGAACCCGCGCTGATGGGTAAAAAGGCAAAGGCACTTTCTTTCATGATTTTGTTGTTGGTATCGACCAGACGAGCAGGAATTTTACTGAGTTTGCGCCATGTAAATAATACCGCCAGCAGGCTGAGCAAACCGACTAAATTGCCTAATTCTGGGTGATTAAATTGGGTCATGATCCATACAGAGGCTTCACGAAACACAATAATCAAAAGGAGTGTGCCGATCCATGCTGGCCAATCGATATGTTTTATCCTGCTCATTTTTGATCTTTCATTAAAATTTTACTTATCACGTTTTAACCGATCTGATCGTCAATTTCAAATGCTTCAAGCGGACGTTTAAATTGTTCTGCCTGTGCACCTAAAATTTCGTCTATCGGTAAATGTGCCTGTTTAATCAGTTGTTCCAGTTTATGTGGTGCCATGCTGACTTGTAGATGTAATTGACCTTCATCATCGTACTGTTCTGCCTGAATGACATTGAGCGCATACAGTTGATTGCGCAGTTTGCCATAAGCAGGTTGTAATTTAAGATCAAACTTTTGAATTTGCCCCATCAAACATTCATGTACGGCTTGTTTTAACAAGTCTAAACCTTGCCCTGAATGTGCCGATACATAGACACGGTCAGGTTGATGCGGTTTTTCATAGATAATTTTGGCTGTTTCGCCTGAGACATCAATTTTATTGTAAACCCGCAAAATAGGTACATCTGCGCCAATTTCTTTTAGCACACCTTCGACTGCTTCAATTTGTTCCAACACATCGGGGTTGCTTGAATCAATCACATGCAGCAATAAACTGGCTTCTAAGGTTTCTTCCAAAGTTGCTTTAAAAGATTCCACCAAAGAGTGAGATAGGTTTCTTACAAAGCCAACGGTGTCGGCCAATACCAGACGTCCGATGCCATCCCATTCTAAACGCCGTAAAGTAGGGTCAAGCGTAGCAAACAGTTGGTCAGCAGCATAGACATCACTTTGCGCCAAAATATTAAATAAGGTCGATTTGCCTGCGTTGGTATAACCGACCAATGAAACGGTAGGAATGGCGGCTTTTTGCCGAGCCACACGACCTTGTGCACGGGTTTGACGGACTTTATCGAGTTTGGTTTTTAGTTGTCCCATGCGAATACGCAATAAGCGTCGGTCAGTTTCAAGCAAGGTTTCCCCAGGACCACGTAAGCCGATACCGCCTTTTTGACTGTCTAAGTTGCTGCGACTACGCACCAAACGTGAAGATAAATGTTGTAATTGTGCCAATTCGACCTGTAATTTACCTTCGTAAGTGCGGGCGCGTTGAGCAAAAATATCTAAAATGAGTTCGGTACGGTCAACCACACGGCATTGCATCACTTTTTCTAAATTACGTGCCTGTGCAGGACTGAGTGCATGATCAAAAATGACCAAATTGGCGTCGTGTTCTTTGACCAATGCGGCAATTTCTTCGGCTTTGCCTGAGCCAATAAAGAGTTTGGCATCGGGTTTACTACGTTGAGTGTGGACGTGTTGTAAAACTTCTGCACCCGCAGATTCAGCCAAGAGCTGAAATTCTTCGGCATCTAGGTCTTCTAAAATTTGGACAGCGACACTGACCAGTACAACACGCTCGCCATCTTGAGGTGGCACAAAATTTTCCACTCAGCGCAATCTCCATGCTAAAGCTATATTCTAGTAGAAAAAATGTTTGTGCAGGGAAATAGATGATTGGATTTTTCCTGCGCCCTGATTTGATGCTATATCAACGTATGTAAACTCAATTATAAGGATGACCCCAATATAGAATTTATCTATTTAGATTTTGCCAAAAGTCGCATGTTTGCATGCAGGTTTCGGTTTTTATTATCAATGCAAGTTCAGATTGAACAGTATAGAATGAGCAAAATATAGACCTTTATACGTTGTTTTGCGTTTAACAATTAGTGATGACCCTATGAACCCAGCTGTTGAAACTCACACATCTCCAATTCATGGTTTTGCAAAGCTTGCTTTGTATAGCAAAAAAGTTCTGGCAACGGCTGGCGCGATTGGTGAAGGGTTTTATTTGGTCTATCGTCATCAATTGTATAAAGACACCAACAACCCGAACAATACGCGCTATGTGCAATATTTTTGCCGTCAATTGTGCAAAGTTTTTAATATTGAAGTGCAAATTCATGGTGAAATTCCGCATGACCCTGCGCTATGGGTCAGTAATCATATTTCGTGGTTAGATGTAGCGGTATTGGGTTCTAGTGCGCGGGTATTTTTTCTGGCCAAAGCTGAAATTGAAAAATGGCCGTTATTGGGTAAGTTAGCCAAAGGTGGGGGGACGCTATTTATTAAGCGTGGCTCTGGCGATTCAGTCAAAATTCGTGAACAAATCACGCAATTTTTAAAACAAGATATTCCTGTATTATTTTTTCCTGAAGCGACCACGTCAGATGGAAGCAAAATTAAAAAAGTGCATGGTCGTATTTTAGGGGCAGCAATTGAAGCCAAACGCCCTGTGCAAATTTGTCTGATTTGTTATGTGAATCAGCAAGGTGAGTTAGATACTGTTGCGCCGTTTATTAATGACATGACCTTTGTTGATCATGTGAAAGATGTTTTGGAAATGCCGAAAGTGACAGCGCATTTAATGGCGTTACCTGCAATTGTGGTAGAAGGGCACGATATTGAATCTTTAACTGCTGTGGTACAGGAACGCATGACAGAAGGTTTGGCTGAGTTGCATCGTCAGGTATTAAAACCACAAGTGCTGACATCATAAAACATGCTTAGGCGCATCTTCATGTTAAAGATAGCCTAAGCACATCACATTTTTTTAAGAATAATGGTCATCATCCAACAGCTTCAATATTATGTTGCTACATAAAGCCTTCAATTGGCAGCCATGAGGTAATTTTCATTGCCGCACGTTGATACCATTTCATCCCTGGTTCTTTTTTTAGAATTTGAGTTTCGCCTTGTGGATTTTTCATCTGCCATTGAATGTTTTGTTGCGCATCTAAAACCAGTTTATAAGCATATTTGGATAAATTGACATCCATGGTCTGGTGAACTGCGCGAGCCAATGGTGGACTATTTAAAATTACTCCAATTTCAGTATTTAAATATGCCGAGCGTGGGTCAAAATTAAACGAACCAATAAATACCTGTTTTTCATCCAATGCCATGAGTTTGGCATGTAAACTAGAACGGCTTAAACCTTTCATACTGACTTTGGCTTTTTTGGAAATTTCGTGCGTATGTGTGTTTAGGTTTTCCATTTCAGGTCGCGCCAAAAACTCATACAGCTGCACGTTATTTGCCAATAAATCTTCTCGATATTTGGCGTAAAAAGCATGCACCACAGGAACATCGTTGGCTTTAAAGGAGTTGGTCAGTACGCGTACCTGAACGCCATCATCCGCCAAGTCTTTTAGTTTTTCTGCCCCCGATTGTTCAGGGACAAAATACGCAGAAATAATATCGACACTACTGCTTGGCTTCTCTAAATGCGTCAGCAATTGAAAGTTGAGATGTTCTTCTTTTGAGGCGCGGTCTTTAATTTTACTCGGCGCATCTTTGACCACTTCAGCACTGACCCAATCGAACTTAATACTACGCGTCATCCACTGTTCAATCGCTTTAGAACGAGTCACCAAATCTAAATAATTTTGTACGGTGGCTTCTTGATCGTGCTGTTCTAATTGCTGTTTTAAGCTTTCATAACGCAAGGTGTAATGTTGTGGATTGACCAATTGCTTGACTGAATAAGCATAGTCATCATTCCAGTATTCATCAAAAGAGTGAATAATTTCATCCGAAGCCGAGCCGACTAACATCACATCGACATCAGAAAATTGATAATTGTCGCTGACGTTATAGTATTGATTGCTCATATTGCGCCCACCAATCAGAGAAATTTGGTTATCGGCAATAAAGCTTTTGTTGTGCATACGACGGTTAATACGCTTCAAATCCAAAATCATGTCCATGGCACGATAATGTCGAAAGCGATATGGATTATACAGTTTGATGTCGATGTTGACGTGTTGATCGAGCGCGAGATAAATGCCTTCCATTTTTTTGGCATTGTTATCATCGACCAATAAGCGGACTTTCACCCCACGATCTGCCGCACGAATAATGGCGTGTAGTGCAAGCGCGCCAATTTTATCGTTATCCCAAATATAATATTGTAAATCTAAAGATTTTTCTGCTTTATTAATCAGATAGATACGTGCTGCTAGGGCTTCGAGCGGATCATACAGGACATGATAACCCGTAAGCTGCGGATATTTTTCGCGTAGCGGCAGTACAATTTTGGCCAAACTGGTTTGATCGGTTGGGGTTTCAAACGCCATCCGGATCGGATGTTCAATCTGTTTGGGCAGCGTGCTACAGCCTGAGAGTGTCAAAACGAAGGCGCAACTCAGCCACAAGACGTTGTGCCGAATATTTTGAAATGGAGCGGATGAGCTGCGGTTTGCCAAATTAAATTCCTTTTTAGCACGAGGAGCAAATAAGTTAAAAATAGGGTTTGAGTATAATTGTCAGCTATGAAAAGATAAATATGACAATACAGATATATGACGTGTGTGGGTTAAATGCGACATCTGGGTTTAGCGCAGCATTGAATAGCAGAAGTATGAAGTAATAGAGAATAAATATGTGGGATAACGATTCAGTCGTGTTGTATTTCTATATGGGTATGGCAATTTTGGCGCTGTGGGCAGTTTCGCAAGCATGGCGCAGTCAGGCCAATACAGAAACCATTCACCCGTTTAAGGCCTTTGTGCATTTGTTGGCATTTTATTTGTCTTACCTGTTGCCGCCTTTGGTTTTTTTTAGTGTCTATGCGGGTATTCAGGGCTATTACTCCATCCACGAAGCGATTTTTGTATTTTTAGTCAGTGCTGTGTTGAGCTATGCGCGTTTTATTGAACCGCATTTGATTCAAGTCAAAACTACCAAATATCAAATTCATGCAGATCGCCGTTTATTAAAGCCTGTCAAAATTGCTTTAATTGCAGATTTACATATTGGCTTGTTTTCTGGGCATGAGCGTCAATTGAAGCAAATTGTGAAAAAACTCAATTTGCAAAACCCCGATATTGTCGTTGTAGCAGGCGACTGGACTTATGAGCCTGAAAATAAATTGGTCGAAGAATTGGCGGTATTAAAAGAAATTTGTGCGCCTGTATATTCGGTAAATGGTAATCATGATGAGCAGTATCCTGGCCCGCCCATTCAAGAGCTGTTAAAAACGGCTTTAGAACAAAATAACGTGATTGATATTGAAGGTAGAATTGTCGAGTTTGATGAGTTTCGTTTGCTCGGTATTGGCGATTTATGGGCAGGTAAAACCGACATGCGCTATATGCCCGATTTACCTCAGGATAAGCCGTGGGTGTTGTTATCACATAACCCCGATACAGTGGATATGGTGCCAAAATTGCCGACACGTCCGTTGATGTTGGCAGGACATACCCATGGTGGGCAGGTTGAACTGCCGTGGCTGACCGATTATGTGATGAAAAAAGTATCTATTTTAGGGCATAAAAAGGGGTTATATCGCCATGATCATGCCGATGTATTTGTGACTGTAGGGACAGGAATGGTCGGTGTTCCTTTTCGTTTTGGTGTGCCGCCCACGATTGATATTATTGAATTATTGTAAGCACCGTCACCATCGCCTACATGAAAAAAACCAGCCGAGGCTGGTTTTTTGATGCAATTTTTGCGCTTAAATTTGATTGTTTACATCATCATGCTTGGTTTCTCGAATCATTAAAAATGCGATTAAAGACAAGATGGATGCTGCACTTAAATAATAACCAACTGCAGCCAAGCCATAAGTGGTGGCAAGTTTGGTGGCAATGAGTGGGGCAAACGATGCGCCAAAAATACCCGCCAAGTTAAAGGTGAGTGCCGAGCCTGTATAGCGTACAGATGTTGGGAAAATTTCAGACAATACTGTACCAATGGGCCCGTAAGTAAGTCCCATAATTGCCAAGCCAATACACAGGAAAATAAATACAATCCACGTGCTGCCTGAAGCAAGCATGTCGGCAAAAAATAAGCCAAAAATTGCAGAGATGATGCACACTGCGATAGAGGTGGTTTTACGTCCAAATTTTTCGGCTAAAACGGCTGAGAGGGGAATAAAAGCAGCAAAACACAATGTGGCTAGTAGTTGAAGTTTTAAGAATTCTTCACGTGAATAACCCAGTTGTTTGGTGCCCCATTGCAAGGCAAATACCGTAGTCAGATAAAACACCACAAAGGTACAAATTGCAGCGATTGTACCGAGCACTAACATTTTAGCGTGTTTTTTAAAGACCTGAATAAATGGCACATTGACTTCTTTTTGTTTATTCAACACTTTTTGGAAGGCAGGCGTTTCATGCAGTTTTAAGCGAATCCATAAACCGACAATCACCAATAAGGCACTCGAAATAAACGGGATGCGCCAGCCCCATGTCATAAAGTCTTGCTCAGACATCAGCGCACCTAAAATAAGGAATGAACCTGTGGCAAGAATAAAACCAATCGGAGCGCCCAATTGTGGGAACATGCCATACCAAGCACGTTTACCTTCAGGGGCATTTTCTGTGGCTAACAGTACTGCTCCCGACCATTCACCGCCCAAGCCTAAACCTTGCCCTAAGCGACACAACGCCAACAGTAATGGCGCGATAATCCCAATTTGTGCATACGTCGGCAGTAAACCAATACAGACTGTAGAAATTCCCATGGTCAATAATGCCGCGACCAAAGTGGCTTTGCGTCCAATCCGATCTCCTAAATGTCCAAATAAAACTGCGCCAATTGGACGGGCGATAAAGGCAATTGCAAAGGTGGCGAGAGATTGAATGGTTGCCGTCATTGGGTCAGTACTGGTCGGAAAGAACAGATACGGGAAAATAATGACTGCCGCAGTGGCGTAGATATAAAAGTCAAAAAACTCGATGGTGGTACCGACCAAGCTTGCAGTCAGTACTCGAAATTTAGAATTTTGAGTCGGCTGTTCAGCGGCAGCAGTAGATGAAGATGCCATACAGGACCTTATGTAAAGTGAATTTTAAATGAAAGTGCAATTTGGCACAGACCGCACTGGCAGGAAAATAGTAGATACTTCTTGTAGTTATACTTTTTTGAACAAGAAGTCGGTTACAAAACTGCATCCATGAACACCATTCAAATCTGATCGTTTTATCTGTAAGATATGAGCGATATTCAGCGTTAAATCACATACAGATAAATTGCCAGAAAGTGTGCGCCTGCACCAATTAGGACAAATACATGCCAAATTGCGTGGGTATATCTTACGCGTTTTAAGGCATAAAACAATGCACCCACGGTGTAGGCAATGCCGCCAATTAGCAAAAAGGTCAGGGCTTGGCTGCTTAAATAGGCTTGCATATCGTCCATGACCAGAACGGCTAACCAACCCATCACCAAGTAGGCAATTAAAGAAATTTTATGAAAACGGTTGATAAATACCAGTTTAAATAGGGTGCCAATCAGGGCAATAATCCACAGGGCAATTAACAAATATTGTGCTTTTTGAGTAGGAATCGCGATGGATAAAAATGGGGTATAAGTCCCTGCAATTAAATAATAAATTGCGGTGTGATCTAACTTTTTATAAAAATAACGACGGTCTGCTGCGGTTGCCATGTGATACAGCATTGAAGCAGAAAAAAGCAGTACCATGCTTATTGCATAGGCCCACAAACCTAGCCATTGTCCCGTACTTAAATACGCACCTTTAATGATTAAAAGAATACCTGCAATAAATGCCAAAGCCGCACCAACACCATGGCTCAGATAGTTAATCCGTTCTTCTTGCAGGTCATAATCAGGCACTAAAGGGGCATTTAATTTCATGGCGAATCTGCTTTAATTTCTCTAATTATACAACTGTATCGTAATTCAATTTTGCTTTTAGGGTAATAACAATTAAACTTGAATTGTAATTTTTTCAGGTTTTTATTATGTCGACTTTGGCTTCTCCCTCTGTGCAGGAACAACAATTCTTAGAGGCTTTTCAGCAAGCCATTGATACACAAAAGCTTGATCGTGTGGTGCTGAGTCAATATAAAGGCGAACTGGAATAATTAGAAAAAATCACCTTACGGGTGATTCAGCTAAATCAAGACACCGTTTTAACTTGTTTGTATCGCCATAAAACGCAGGATATCACCAAAAACTATCCTTTGGCAGAAGCACAGATACAATTGAGTCACTTATTGGCAGATTGTAAACAGGCCAATTTATTTACGACAGATCAGGAAATTCAGCTAAAAAAGAACAAAAAGAAAGCCATGCTCAGCATTAGTAAAACAGCACCGACTATAGCGAAACCGAAAGAACCGCAAGGACATGACCGAGAAAAGCAGCGTTATGTCGATCAATCCAGCCCATTTTTACAACACTTGGGGATTAGCGATGCCAAAGCGCAAATTATTCCGAGCATGGCGCGTAAATGGAAACAGATTAATAAATTCATTGAAATTTTTTCGGGGGCTTTGGCGCAAATCAAAATTTCGGAAAATACTGTGCGCGTGGTGGATTTTGGCTCAGGCAAAGGCTATTTAACTTTTGCGTTATATGACTATTTGCAAAAGCAGCAATTTCTTCCTTTTGTGACTGGGGTGGAACTAAACCCGAAAATGGTTGAGTTTTGTCAGTCGGTGGCGAGTGCTTCAGACTTTCAGCAGCTAGATTTTTTTCAGGGCGATGTGCGCACCTATCAGCCAGAACATTTAGATGTAATGATTGCTTTGCATGCCTGTGATGTCGCCACCGATTTTGCAATTCATACTGGTATTCGCCTGAATGCACAAATGATTATGTGCGCGCCGTGTTGCCATAAAGAGTTGCGTCCACAATTACAAAGCCCAAGCGTGTTGCAACCGATGCTGCAATTTGGCATTCATGCAGGGCAACAGGCGGAAATGTTAACCGATACCATCCGCGCTTTATTGCTCAAAGCCTATGGTTATGACACCAAAGTTTTTGAGTTTGTCGCTTTAGAACACACCAGTAAAAACAAAATGATTTTGGCAACCAAACGTCAAAATTGGAGTGAACCTGATCAAGCAGTTTTGGCACAAATTCGTGATTTAAAAACCATGTACGGTATTCAAAAACATTCTTTGGAGTTGTTGTTGAACGATCAGTGGGATCAACAGGGCATTGGTTCTAAGTGCTAAGCAAGATGGAACAGGATATAAAGATGCAAGATTATGAAATTCAATCGGGCACTTGGACACAATTTGCTGCAGAGGCCAAATCTATTCGTGAGCAAGTCTTTATTCAGGAACAGCGAATTGCGCCTGAAGATGAGTGGGATGCACAAGATGCAGTTGCCTTGCATTTTGTGGTCTATGCAACTGGACAGGCGATTGCAACAGCACGTTTACTGGAAAATCACAGTATTGGACGGGTCGCAGTGTTGAAATCACAGCGCGGTTTAGGTGTGGGACGTGTTTTAATGCAGCATATTATTCAGGTGGCAAAGCAGCAGCAACGTCCGTGGGTCAAGTTGTCTGCGCAGGAACACGCGATTCCGTTTTATCAAAGTTTGAGTTTTCAGGTTGAGGGTGAGTCGTATTTAGATTGTGGTATTCCGCATGTAGATATGCGATTGATATTTTAAATGAATTGTCGATAGTCCTGATTTTAATCGTGCAAAATAAAAATCGCCATGATGGAATGTGATCATGGCGATTTCTTTTTATAAACTGTATGAACAGAGCCGCTAGCGCATATTAATGTCCATGTGCGGGTGCTGGCTCATGGTTTTCAGGCATATTGGCATGTTCTGTTTCAGTCATACCGTGTGCATCTGCAGTTTCAGCAGCCAAAGCTTCACGTGCTTCACGATCTGCTTGTGCTTTTGCCAATGCTTCTTGTGACATAGCTGGCGCATTTTTAAAGGCGTGTTGCTGAGTATTCTGCTTTTGTTGCTGGCTAGGCATGTAGTCAGGTTCATTCGTGACCGCTAACCAGAAAATAAACATGAAAATTCCACCCAAAATACAGAAAATAAAGAGTGCTTTCCAACCCCAAGGTGATTTTTCAGGAGTAAGGCGTTCGGTCATGTGCATCTACCCAATTTGAATCTAAATCTTAAAATTATGTAACTTTATAACATAAAATGCATGAAAAACGGATTAAATTCTATTTATGCAGAGATATTCATTGTAATTTTGAGCAAATAAAAAGAGGGATGATATATCCCTCCCAGATTGCTTTAAACTTAAAGTTTAGCTTTAAATGCTTTTAGCACCTGCAGCAACACGATCTTGCAAGATTTTAGGTGGGGTAAAACGCTCGCCATATGCTGCAGCAAGTTGCTGTGCTCGTGCCAAAGCCTGTGTTAAACCATATTGATTCAAAAATTGTAAAGCACCACCTGTCCATGCAGGGAAGCCAATGCCAAAAATTGAACCAACATTGGCATCAATGACAGATTCTAAAACACCTTCTTCCAAGCAACGTAAGCTGTCCAGTGCTTGTACAAATAAGAAACGGTTAATCATCTCTTGTTCAGCGATTTCGGTATTTTGATACCAATGACTTAATCCCGACCAAAGCTGTTTTTTACCCTGTTCAGGGTAGTCATAAAAGCCTGCACCTGCAGCTTTGCCTTTACGTGAGAATTGATGAATCATGGTTTGAATGACTTCATCTGCACTCGACAGTGGTCGGTCTTTTCCTTCGGCTTGCAGCGCCTTACGTGCTTCCTGTGCCACGTGTTCAGATAAGGTTAAAGATACTTCATCCTGAATAGCAAGTGGGCCAACAGGCATACCTGCTTTTAAAGCTGCCATTTCAATTTTGGCAGGATGTACGCCTTCTGCCAGTAAGCGCAAGCCTTCCTGCACAAAAGTGCCAAACACCCGACTGGTAAAAAAGCCACGTCTGTCATTGACTACAATCGGTGTTTTACCAATGTGTTGCACAAAGTCATATGCTTTTGCCAAAGTATCGGCAGAGGTGTTTTTTCCTTTAATGATTTCTACCAACGGCATTTTATCGACAGGACTAAAGAAATGCAGTCCAATAAAGCGCTGTTGATCTTGCGCAGCTTGGGCAAGCCCGCTTATTGGCAAAGTTGAGGTATTGGATGCCATCACACCTTGTTCTGCCAGAAAAACTTCGGCTTCTTGTGTGACTTGCGCCTTGAGTTGAGGATTTTCAAATACCGCCTCAATAATCAAATCACAGCCTTGTAAATCGGCAGCCTGTGCCGTTGGATGAATCTTGGCTAAGACTTGTGCCGCTCGCTCTGCACTTATACGACCTTGTGATACTTGTTTATCGAGTAGTTTTTGACTGTAAGATTTGCCTTTTTCAGCTTGTTCGATGGATACATCTTTCAGAACAACCGTAATACCTTTGCTTGCTGTGGCATAAGAAATGCCTGCACCCATCATGCCTGCACCTAAAATACCGACTTTTTGAGTTTGATGTGGTGCAATGCCTTGCGGACGGCCACTGCCCGATTTAATCGCATTCAGCCCATGCCAAAAGGTGCCAATCATATTTTTAGAAATTTGACCTGTTGCGAGCTGGGTAAAATAGCGAGATTCAATGCGTAAGGCTGTATCGACATCAACCTGCGCACCTTCTACTGCTGCACTCAAAATTGCTTCAGGCGCAGGGTAACAGCCTTTGGTTTTGTCGCGTAGCATGGCAGGAGCAATGGAAAGCATTTGCGCGACAGCAGGTGTAGATGGTGTTCCCCCAGGGATTTTATAGCCTTTGACATCAAATACTTGTTGTGATTGAGGATGTGCAAGAATCCAGTCTTGGGCTTTGCTGAGTAATTCTGTTTCATTTTCAGCAAGATCATGGATTAAACCTAAACTTTGTGCTTTTTCCACACTCAGCTGTTTGCCTTCCATCAACAGCGGCAGGGCAGTTTGTAAACCCAATAAACGTACCATCCGCACAATACCACCGCCACCAGGCAATAAACCTAAAGTCACTTCGGGTAAACCAAACTTGGTTTTTGCATCACGAATTGCAATACGATGATGACAGCACAGAGCAAGTTCCCATCCGCCGCCGAGTGCCGTGCCATTTAAGGCAGCTACCACAGGAATACCACGGGTTTCAATATAACGCAGCTGTGCTTTTAGGTTTTCAATCATCTGAAAAAATGAGCTGGCATGCTCAGGCTGTACTTGAATCAACTCATCTAAGTCACCGCCTGCAAAAAAGGTTTTTTTCGCAGAGGCGAAAATGATTCCCGCCACTTGTTCGTCTGCTTTTAACTTTTGTACCACTTGCGCTAATGCATCTCTAAAGTCAGCATTCATGGTGTTGGCAGATTGATTTGGTGAGTCAAAGGTTAGAATGACAATGTTATCGGCATTTTTATAATAGTGAATGGCGCTCATTTTTATACTCCTTATACTCGCTGAATAATGGTGGCAATTCCCATCCCACCGCCTACACATAATGTAGCCATGCCGCGTTTTTTATCTTGTCGTTCTAGCTCGTCCAGTAAGGTGCCTAAAATCATGGCACCTGTAGCGCCAAGTGGATGACCCAAGGCAATAGCACCACCATTCACATTGACTTTGGCGGGATCAACCTGAAGTTCTGTAATAAAACGCAGAACCACGGCTGCAAAGGCTTCATTGACTTCAAACAGATCAATATCTTCAATGTTCAGTCCTGCTTTGGCTAAGGCTTTGCGTGCTGCAGGCGCGGGTCCTGTGAGCATAATGGCAGGGTCTGTGCCAACCAGTGCGGTAGCAAGCACTTTGGCGCGTGGTTTTAAGTTGTGTTGTTGTACCGCTTGTTCCGATGCAATCAAGACCAATGCCGCGCCATCAACAATACCTGATGAATTGCCTGCATGATGCACATGATTGACTTGTCCTGCTTCAGGATATTTTTGCAGGGCAATCGCATCAAAACCCATTTGTCCCATATTGGCAAAACTCGGCTTGAGCTGTGCCAAGCTTTCAGCCGTGGTCTGTGGTTTGATAAATTCATCTTGTGCCAAAATCACCACACCTGCCTGATCTTTGACAGGTACAATCGAGCGCTCGAAATGTCCCTGTGCTTGTGCTGCTGCGGCTTTGTGCTGTGATGCTGCTGCAAATTGATCGACTTCTGTACGGCTATAGCCATCGAGTGTGGCAATTAAGTCAGCGCCAATACCTTGTGGAATAAAATCACAAGCCATATTGGTTTCAGGGTCGAATGCCCAAGCACCACCATCGGAACCCATTGCCACGCGTGACATAGATTCCACACCACCTGCAACGATTAAATCTTCCCAACCCGAACGAACTTTTTGCGCTGCGAGGTTCACGGCTTCTAAACCTGAGGCACAAAAGCGGTTGATTTGTACCCCAGCAACATCATTGTCCCAACCTGCGGCAATCGCTGCGGTTTTGGCAATATCTGCACCCTGATCGCCAATTGGTGTGACACAACCCAAAACAATATCGTCTACTTGTGAGGTGTCTAGGTTGTGTCGTTGTTGCAATTCATTCAATAAGGTTGTGAGTAGGCGAATGGGTTTAACTTCGTGTAATGCGCCATCTTTTTTTCCTTTGCCGCGCGGAGTGCGAATAGCATCAATGATGTAGGCCTCGCTCATAATCAATCCCTTGTCGATAGTTTTCTTTATGATTGCTTTTGAGTGTAATCTGAAAATTTTGAAGTGCAATGACGAGAACGGTACAGGTCAGTGAGGTTTTTTGCTAATTGGGATGACGCAGTAATTTGGCAGAAAGATTGAAACTATAATAGAGCGATAAAAAAAGCCCTTGCGGTGTGCAAGGGCAATCGATTGGAATTACGAGTTATTGTGAATTGTCGATTCTAAATTAATGATAACCGTGCAACTGACGGTATAAACCAGGTGTGACGCCAGTCCACTTTTTGAAAGCACGGTGGAAAGTACTGGTTTCGCTAAAGCCAACTTGTTGTGCCACATCTTCAAGGGTAAGTTCAGGATTCAGCAATAGGTGAATCGCGGCATCACGGCGTAATGCATCTTTTACCCCTTGATAGCTTTTACCTTCTGCAGCCAAACGACGACGCAAGGTTTGTGGCGATAGGTACAGCATGGATGCAACATCGTTCAAGGTTGGCATTTCTTCGCCAATTTGGCTCTTTAACACGTCACGAATACGCGAAGTTAAAGAATTGGTGTTTTTGAATTTCACCAACAATTGCGCAGGCGCGGTTTTTAAGAATTCGTCTAAGGTTTCTTGGGTTTGACGAATTGGTAAATCCAAGTAGTCGGCAGCAAAGGTAATTTCGGTGCGTGGCATGTCAAATTGCATGACAGGCGCAAAGAACAGCGCATCGTATTCATCTGCATGTGCAGGACGTGGATAGCCAAAATGTACGCGCTCCAAAGGCAGGCGACGTTCAATCAGCCAAGATGCCAAGCCGTGCCAAATCATCAACATACTTTCAGTAATAAAGTGATCAGGATCCATAGCTTGTGGAATAGATGGTACCAAACGTGCTTCGTGTTTATCACGTTCTAAGGTAACCGACCAATCATCACCAAACAGTTTGTAGAATTGCGAAGAGAGTTCTAAGGCATCGCCCAGTGTTTTGGCGTGAATTACCAATTGGCACATGATCGCGAATGTACCCAAACGACGTGGCTGAGAATCAAAACCCACGTGTTCGTCTTGGGTCACCATCCACAACATTTTAATAAAGCGGGTATATTGTTCAGGTGAAATACGTGCTTTCGGTTGGCGCAGAAGTTCTGCCTCAATACCGACATGAGATAATAAGGTTTCGACATCCATGCCGAGTCGCTTAACACCCGTGAGCGCTGCATTTACAAAATGGATACTAATGGTATCTCTGCTCATGTTAAATCCTTCAGTCTCTTTTGTATTCACGTAAGCTTGACCTAAATGACGCTAAAAAATTGAAATTGGCAATTTACAATACCAATTTTACTTATTTTACATAATAAATTGCCGAAATGATCAAGGTAAATGGCTGAACATGACATTGTGTTACAGTTTTGCTGTTTATAAGATGAACGGAAAATCAGTAAAAATCGAGTAATCACAACAATGACACATGCACTGAGCGGTTTAAAAGTTTTAGATTTTTCCACCTTATTGCCCGGCCCTTTTGCCAGTTTGTATTTGGCGGATATGGGTGCAGAGGTGATTCATATTGAATCGGCAACCCGTCCTGACTTAATTCGTTTATTTCCGCCCTATGCCAATGGACAAGCGACTTCGCACAGTTATTTGAATCGGAATAAACAGTCAATTACTTTGGATTTAAAATCCCCCGAAAGTATTCAGCTTATTCACGATAAAATTGCCAAATTCGATATTGTATTGGAACAGTTTAGACCAGGCGTGATGCAGCGTTTAGGACTGGACTATGCCAGCTTGGCAAAAATTAATCCGCGACTGATCTATTGTTCCATCACAGGTTATGGACAAACAGGTGATTATCAACAACGGGCAGGACATGACATCAACTATTTAGCTTTGTCTGGCATTGCGGGGCATAGTGGGCGGCAAGCAGGCGGGCCACCGCCGCTCGGGATTCAGGTAGCCGATATTGCAGGTGGTTCATTACATGCCTTAGTGGCAATTTTAAGTGCGGTGATTGAACGTCAGCGCAGTGGTTTAGGGCAGTATATTGATATTTCGATGACCGATTGCGCTGCGACTTTAAACAATATGGCCGCTTCGGCAGTTTTGGCAGCACAGGTTCCTCAATATGCCGAGCAATCTTACTTAAATGGCGGCACCTATTATGACTATTATGAAACAGCAGATGGTCGTTATTTTTCAGTTGGTAGTTTAGAGCCGCAGTTTATGCAGGGTTTGGCACAGATTTTAAATTTGCCGATACTTTTGGAAAAAGGAGCATCTTTAGATCCGCAAGAGCGCTTGCAAGTTAAACAGGCCATTCAAGATAAAATCAAAACACAAAGTTTTGCCACATGGCAGCAGGTATTCGCGCAACATGATGTCTGCGTTGAACCTGTATTCACTTTAGATGAAGCCTTACATTCACCTTTGGCACAGCAACGCGGTTGGACAGTAGAAGTTCCTATTCAGCAGAATGCCGAAAAAACTGAAACTCAGTTGGCGTGTCCAATTAAATTTTCACGTTCTCAAATGCGTTACGATTATATCGGGCAGGCTTTGGGCGCAGGGCAGTGGTCATCTCAGACTAAAAATCAGGATGAAGATGAAGCCAAGTCATAACCATAGGTATTAAATAAAAGTTCGAATAGATGCTTTAGCAGAAAAAGTGCTAAAGCATGCACTATTTCGTGATAGCTCCATAAAAAGCCTGTTAATTTTGGCAAAGGCTTACAGGCTGTGATGTTGCGATGGCTTATCAATAAAACCGCTAAGAAATATGTAAAAAACACATTTTGTTGATAGATTGAATCTCGCTATGCTGTCAGCCGTGATAATAGAAATGACTAGCTGTACGCCATGTATTTATATACTGATTTCGATCAGCAACTGATTAATGAACGTGTTGCACAGTTCCGCGACCAAACGGAACGTTATTTAGCAGGCAAATTGACTGAGGATGAATATCGTCCATTGCGTCTGCAAAATGGTTTGTATGTACAACGCTATGCGCCAATGTTGCGTATTGCGGTGCCTTACGGTCTGATGAACTCTAAGCAATTGCGTAAAGTTGCGCAGCTTGCCAAAGACTATGACCGTGGCTATGCGCACGTATCAACACGTCAAAATATTCAGTTTAACTGGCCTGCACTGGAAAATGTGCCTGACATGCTGGCAGAGCTTGCAACCGTACAAATGCACGCAATTCAGACTTCGGGTAACTGTATTCGTAATACCACTACAGATCAATATGCAGGTGTCGTGGCGGGCGAAATTGCTGACCCACGTCCAACCTGTGAATTAATTCGTCAGTGGTCGACTTTCCACCCTGAATTTGCCTTCTTGCCACGTAAATTCAAAATTGCGGTGTCTGCACTGGAAGAAATTGACCGTGCTGCGACTGCATTTCATGACATTGGTGTCTATATTGTTAAAAATGAAGCAGGCGAAATTGGCTATAAAATTAAAGTTGGTGGCGGCTTAGGTCGTACTCCAATTATCGGTAGCTTTATTCGTGAGTTCTTGCCACGTGAAGATTTGATTGCTTACTTAGAAGCTATTTTACGTGTTTATAACTTGCATGGTCGTCGCGACAATAAATATAAAGCACGTATCAAAATTTTGGTAAAAGCCTTAACTCCAGCAGTATTTGCAGAAAAAGTTGAAGCTGAATTTGCACATACGGTGAAAACCTTAAAAATTGATGCAGAAACTTTGCAAAAAATGGATGAAAACTTCACGCCATTTGCTTATCAAAACTATGCCGATGAAGATTTTAGCGAGCTGTTTGCGCAGTATCCAAAATTCAAGCAATGGTTCAACATCAACACCAATGCGCACAAAGTACAAGGCTATCGTATTGTCACCATTTCATTGAAACGTGCAGGTGTTGCACCGGGTGACATGACGACAGAAGAAATGAATCTGATTGCAGATTTAGCCGATCAATATACCTTTGGTGAGTTGCGTACCACGCATGAGCAAAATATTGCTTTGGTAGATGTGCCACAAAAAGACCTGTTTGCATTGTGGCAAGTGCTCGATGCCAATAACTTGGCGCGCGCGCATATTGGCTTTATTACCGATATTATTTGCTGTCCGGGTGGTGATTTCTGTTCACTTGCCAATGCCAAATCTATTCCAATTTCAGAAGCCATTTCACGCCGTTTTGATGATTTGGATACCATTTATAATCTTGGCAAACTGGATTTAAATATTTCAGGTTGTATGAACGCTTGTGGTCATCACCACGTTGGTAATATCGGGATTTTAGGTGTCGATAAAAAAGGCGCGGAATTCTACCAAATCACTTTAGGTGGGCATGCAGACCATGATGCGTCAATCGGTGATATTTTAGGGCCATCTTTTGCTGCTGAAGTGATTCCTGATGTGGTGGAAGAAATTTTAAATACCTACTTAGATTTGCGTAGTGAAGGTGAAGACTTCATCGACACTTATCGCCGTGTCGGCATTCAACCATTTAAGGAGCGCGCTTATGCTTAATACTGCACTACCTGTGCTCGCAAAAGATGGCACGATTGCAGACAATACTTATCAAGTGATTGCGGAAGATGCAGCATTACCGCAAGGTGATGTGGTGCTCAGCGTTGAACAGCTTGATCAGTTGGCACAAATTTCAGGTAAAAAAGCCCTATATTTAACGGTAGATGCTTCGCCTGAAAACCATGAATTTCCATTGGCAGAACTGGATGCAATTTTTATTGAATTTTCAGGTTTTAACGATGGCCGTGGTTATTCTTTTGCGGCATTGTTACGCCGTCAAGGCTTTCAGGGTGAACTTCGCGCAGTCGGTGATGTCTTTAAAGACGTCTTAAATTATATGAAACGTGCAGGTTTCGATACTTTCGTGATTAAAGAAGGTAAAGATGTGCAAGAAGCTGCAGCAGGTTTGGCGGACTTTACCCATCCTTATCAAGCTTCTACCGCAGTGCCAAAACCAAATTATCAAACAGGTGCGTAATATATTGATGATGGATTTCATCGAAATGTAGATAGATTTTATCGAAATATCGCGGTTCACACATTTACAAACAGCCTGCCATGTGCAGGCTTTTTGTTTGCCTTAAAATGATCAAACGGCTTGTTTTATCGCACTTCTTAATGATTTAATTTACCGCAAAGTGCTGTAGTATAAGCACGCTGATGTAGCATCGCAGTCTTATGTAGGCGTTATTTTTACATTATCAAAAATCAATCAAGACGATAATTTGATGTGATTATCCTCTGATTTATTTTTCAATTTTTTCATGATGAAGTGATTTGTCTTTATGCAAAATTCTATCCGTATTGGTATTGCTGGTTATGGCAACTTAGGTCGTGGTGTTGAAACGGCGATTCATAAAAACCCAGATTTACAATTGGTGGGTATTTTTACCCGTCGTGCGCCTGAAAGCGTTTCACCATGTTTTGCTGAAACAGCAGTGTTTCACATGGATTTATTGTCAGATTTTCAAGACAAAATTGATGTGCTGATTTTATGTGGTGGTTCAAAAGACGACTTGCCACAACAAGGTCCAGTACTGGCGAGCCAATTTAATATTGTCGATAGTTTCGATACGCATGCACGTATTCCTGAATATTATGCATCTGTAGATGCACCTGCGACAGCGAACAAGAAAACTGCACTCATCTCAATTGGTTGGGATCCAGGCATGTTCTCGATTAATCGTTTATTTGGTGAAGCGTTGTTACCAGATGGTGAAACCTATACTTTTTGGGGTAAAGGTTTAAGTCAGGGTCACTCAGACGCCATTCGTCGTGTTGATGGTGTAAAAGCAGGTGTGCAATATACTATTCCATCAAATGATGCCATTGAGCAAGTGCGTAGCGGTGCGCGCCCTCTATTAAGCACCAAAGATAAACATACTCGTGAATGTTATGTCGTACTTGCAGAAGGTGCCGATGCTGCTGCGGTAGAGCAAGCGATTGTGACCATGCCAGATTATTTCGCTGACTACAACACAACCGTAAATTTCATTGATGAAGCGACTTTAGCCAAAGATCACCAACGCATGCCACATGGCGGTTTTGTCATTCGCAGTGGCAATACCAGCGATGAACAAAAACAAGTGCTTGAGTTCTCATTGAAGTTAGACAGCAATCCTGAGTTTACCGCGAGTATTTTGGTGGCTTACGCACGTGCTTGTTATCGTTTAAACCAAATGCAGCAATATGGTGCAAAAACTGCTTACGATGTTGCGCCAGGCTTATTGTCAATGAAATCGCCTGAACAGTTGCGTGCAGAATTGCTCTAAGACTTTTTCAAGCCGTAAGCAAAAAGACGAATCATTGATTCGTCTTTTTGCTTTTTGAATAAAGAGGGGTTAGGGAATGACTGTATCCCATCTGCCCTAATTCCGTTTTACAAATAGGGCTTCAAGGCATTAAAGCAATTCAATCGCAACTGCAGTTGCTTCACCACCACCAATACAGAGAGCAGCAACGCCACGTTTGCCACCTGTGCGTTTAAGCGCATGAATTAAAGTCAGGATAATACGTGAACCTGTAGAACCCACAGGATGCCCAAGTGCACATGCACCACCGTTGATATTCACTTTTTCAGGATCAAGCTTGAACTCATCCATTGGGCACATGGTGACCATAGCAAAAGCTTCATTAATTTCCCATAAATCTACATCTGCAACTTGCCAACCCGCTTTATCCAATACTTTTTGAATCGCACCAATTGGAGCAATGGTGAATTCTGAAGGATGTTGTGAGTTGGTTGCATAGCCCACAATTTTTGCCATAGGCTTTAACCCTTGGGCAGCAGCATGTTCAGCAGAAGTGAGTACGAGTGCCGATGCACCATCCGAAATAGAGCTGGCATTTGCAGCAGTAATACTACCATCTTTAGCGAAGGCTGGACGAAGTGTTGGAATTTTTTCAATATTGGCATTAAAAGGTTGTTCATCTTTATCTACAATGACATCGCCTTTACGTGTTGCAACTGTCACAGGGACAATTTCATCGGCAAAATAGCCTTCATTGACTGCAGTTTGTGCACGTTTGAGTGAGCGAATCGCAAAGTCATCCATTTGTTGGCGTGTGTAACCTTTGCTATTGGCCATATCTTGTGCGAATGAGCCCATCAAACGACCTGTTTCAGCATCTTCAAGGCCGTCTAAGAACATGTGGTCTTTCACATCACCATGTCCCATACGGTACCCAGCACGTGCTTTGGTCAGTACATAAGGTGCATTACTCATTGACTCCATACCACCAGCGACAATGATTGAGGCAGAACCTGCTTTGATTGCATCGGCTGCTTGCATGACAGCTTTCATACCAGAACCACAGAGTTTGTTGATGGTGACCGCACCTGTAGAATCTGGTAAGCCTGCTTGACGCATCGCCTGACGAGCAGGGCCTTGCTTTAAGCCTGCAGGCAGGACGCAGCCCATAATGACTTCATCGATTTCTGTTGCTTGTACCCCCGCACGTTGAATGGCCGCTTGGATACTTGCCGCACCTAATTCTGGTGCAGTCACATTGGCTAAACTGCCTTGAAAGCCACCCATTGCAGTGCGTGCACCATTTACAATAACGATATCCGTCATTTTATTCTCCCAGTTTTTTTATATGTGCTTTTGTCTAGATTTAATTCCAAGCAGGAATAGATCACTTCAGCAGTATAGGCAAAAAAAGATGAGAATAAAGTGACAATATAAAGATCATTTAGACTGCTCAGTTAACATCCATTGATGTCTTCAGCTCGAGTTTGCCCCATTTTACTAAGCACCAGTCGTTTGCTCGCGACGTGAGTAGAGCAGTAAAAGAAACTACCATTCGAGCCGATCGGCAAACCTTGTTGAGCATTAAAAGTCACACTAGGAATGTTTAAAGTTCCACGCCAATCCAGAGTTCCGTATTTAAGTGCAGTTTTTTCTGTATAAAGAATGTATTCACTGTCGTCAATTTGGCGGTTTCGATTATGATCCATAAAGATCAAAAAACCAGTATCCCAGTTTTGCATACTACATTGAACAAAGTTTTGTGTAGGACAAATCACCACATTGCTATGATGGGTGAAGGCATGAGAGCGTGCTATTTTCAGGCTGGCCTGTAATGAATACTGAATTCGCTTGAGTTCTTGTTGTGCCATCAGCTGATGAAAATAGGGCAGGGCAACCATGATTAAAATCGCACTAATCGCTAACGTGACGATCAATTCAAACAGCGTGAAGCCATTTTTGCTTATATTCGACATAAGTCTATACCTGTTATTGTTATGTTTTTTTATGATTAATTTGAGTAATTTGTTGTTTTATAGCACTTTATGTGTTGTATAATAATTACTAAACAACTTTTCGTGAAAGTGTTAGAATAAACCGCAAGAAAGATAGGCTATTCGCACCAAATAATTGAGTAAAAATTTACCGAATTACAACGGAAATTGTAAGTAATTTTGTCAATAATTTACTTGATTAAAATTATCAAGCACTTGGAAAAGTAAAAAAGTGTTTGTATGATTCAAAGTGACTAGCTTAAAAATAATACTGGGGTATAAGAAAGCCTATCTCAGGGTAGTCGAAAATTTAGGCTTGAGCTTGAACAACAATTGTTATCTCTGGAGGATAAATCCATGAAAATGAGTCGTATTGCATTAGCAATGCTCGTAGCTGCTCCTTTAGCTGCTGCAAACGCGGGCGTAACTGTTACCCCATTAATGCTTGGTTACACTTTCCAAGACACTCAACACAACAATGACAAGCTAACAGATGGTCCAGAATTACAGGACGATTTATTTGTTGGTGCAGCACTTGGTGTTGAACTTACTCCTTGGTTAGGTTTCGAAGCTGAATATAGCCAAGTTAAAGGTGATGTAGAAGGTCTTGGTGCGGGTGCTGAGTATAAAGCTCAAAATATTGCTGGTAACTTCTATGCAACTTCTGACTTGATCACTAAAAACTACGACAGCAAAATCAAGCCATACGTACTTTTAGGTGCTGGTCATTATAAATACTCGCCAGAAGGCTCTATTGCTGGTGAAGATATTGAAGGTACTTTAGGTAATGCAGGTGTTGGTGCGTTCTTCCGTTTGAACGATGCTTTATCTCTTCGTACAGAAGCGCGTGGTACTTACCACTTTGACGAAAAATTCTGGAACTACACAGCTTTAGCTGGTCTTAACGTAGTTCTTGGCGGTCACTTGAAGCCAGCTGCTCCTGTAGTAGAAGTTGCTCCAGTTGAAACCGTTGCTCCAGTTCAACCTGCTCCACAAGAGTTGACTGAAGACTTGAACATGGAACTTCGTGTGTTCTTTGATACGAACAAATCAAACATCAAAGATCAGTACAAGCCAGAAATCGCTAAAGTTGCAGAGAAGTTAGTTGAATATCCAAACGCTACTGCTCGCATCGAAGGTCACACTGACAACACTGGTCCACGTGCATTGAACGAACGTTTATCTTTAGCGCGTGCGAACTCTGTTAAATCTTCACTTGTAAATGAATACAATGTAGATCCAGCTCGTTTGTCTACTCAAGGTTTCGCTTGGGATCAACCGATTGCTGACAACAACACTAAAGAAGGTCGTGCTATGAACCGTCGTGTATTCGCGACGATCACTGGCAGCCGTACAGTGACTGTTGAACAACAAGCTCAATAATTTGAGTTAAGTTGAAAAAACGACTCTTCGGAGTCGTTTTTTTATACTTCTTTTTTTATGAGGTGTTTGGATTAAAGAGTGCCTGAAATAATTTACATTCAATACGTTTAAAAAATATTGTAAAAGTATGATTTTTAGAATAAAGAGTAAATAAGGTAGAGGCTGATAGTACTTAATATTTTGGTCTGTTGAACCCTAAACTAAGTCAAATTTTTTAGACAAGACATATAGACTTGATGTATCTCAGTCAATCAAGTAGTTGATTAGCGATTATGAAAATCAACATTGAGCAGTTTGTGGCGTGATTTCTCGCCGTATTATCAATAACGAAATTGCTTTAAAATAAAATTTGTCTTAAATTTACGCCATAAAAAACAGCCAAATGTTGGCTGTTTTAGAATCTTAGCTTCTCAAATGAAGTGCAATAGAAGAAGATTTACTTTAGTCATGATCAGGGTGTAGTGGTTTCACATCCATCTCCTGATATGCAATGAGCTTGGTTTTGTGTTTCCATTTATAGCCTAACCAAATGGCTAAAAATAAAAAGATCCCAATATAGGTTGATAACACCGCTAACCATTCACCATCAAGCACCGCTTGGTAGTTTTGACCTAAGACCACAATCGCACATAGGATAAAGGCAAACCACGGGGCAAATGGAAAGAATTTAGCACGATAGGCTAAATCATGCAGTTGGTAGCCTTGTGCCAAATAGCCTTTACGAAAACGATAATGTGATACAGCAATACCGAGCCAGACAATAAAGCCACACATACCTGACATATTCAGAAGCCAGTTAAATACTTGTTTTTCGCCAATAAATGTTGTTAAAAAACATAGTGCAGCGATTGCTGTTGTGGCATACAGTGCATTCATTGGGACGCCACGAGCATCCAAGCGGGCAAAAGCTTTTGGTGCACTGCCTTTACGTGCCATATCAAATAGCATACGGGTCGATGAATACATACCCGAGTTACCAGCAGAAAGAATCGCAGTTAAAATTACTGCATTCATGACACTTGCGGCAAAGGCAAAGCCTGCCTGTTCATATAGTAAAGTAAACGGAGAGAGTGCAATGTTATCGGTGGCGGCTGCTTGAAGTAAACGTGGGTCATCATAGGCGATTAAGGTACCAATAATAAAAATACACACGATATAAAACAACAAAATACGCCAGAAGATTTGTTTAATTGCAATTGGAATGGTTTTCTTAGGATTTTTAGATTCACCCGCTGCAACGCCAACCATTTCAGTACCTTGAAATGAGAATCCTGCAATCATCGCCACACCAATTAAGGCAGATAGTCCACCTACAAATGGCGCTTCGCCTTTGCTCCAATTGGCAAATGTAGCAACATCAGGGTTGAGCATGATTTTGACAATCATAAAAATACCGATAATGATGAATGCCACAATCGCAAGTACTTTGACCAAAGAAAAGAAGAACTCAGACTCACCAAAACCTTTGACGGTTAATGCGTTAATTGCGAAAACCACCGCTAAAAATAATGCACTCCAGTAAAAGCCAGGAATATCAGGAAACCAAAATTTCATGATGAATTGCACCGCAACCAATTCAAATGCCACGGTAATGGCCCAGTTGTACCAATAGTTCCAACCTAGTGCAAAACCGAAACCACCTTCGACATATTTACTGCCATAGGTAAAGAACGCGCCTGAAGTTGGATTATGCGTTGCAAGTTCGCCTAGACTGGTCATCAAAAAATAAATCATGACGCCAATTAGGGCATACGCAAGCAAGGCGCCACCAGGACCTGCATTGGCAATGGTCGCACCTGAAGCAAGGAATAAACCTGTACCAATTGAGCCACCAATGGCGATCATGTTTAAATGACGCGCACCGAGCTTACGCTGCAGTTTTCTACTGTTGTGTGAGTCGCTCATCCTACTTCCTTTGTATTTTTCTGCGTGCTGGCAAACAGCACTTTAAAGCCTTGTTGATCTGCCTTGATTGTGCATTGACCGAAACTTTGTTCAATTAAGAGTGGATAATTCAAAAAGCGATTGGCCACAATCCAAAGTTCACCACCCGATTTCAGGTGACGACGTGAGGTTTTACACAGATTTTCACTGGCATCGTAATGTGTGTGAATGCCTTGGTGGAACGGGGGGTTACTCACGATGGCATGCAAAAATAGCGGTGCATCCTCAATGCCTGTCACGGCTTTAATTTCAAGCTGTTGTGGATTGAGCTGATTTTTTTCAAACGTCATTTGCGTTGACGCTAAAGCAAAGGCATCGACATCTAAGGCAAAAATACGATTTTCAGGGTTAAGTTTGGCTAAGTAAGCACTGATCACACCCGCACCACAGCCAAAATCTGCAATTTTCCCAGCAGTAACCTGATTCAAATAAGGCAGTAATACAGCCGTGCCAACATCCAAGTGTTTTTGGCTAAATACACCCGGCAAGGCACAAATCTGTAAATCGCTTTTAGGTGTAGCAACTGTATAGTTTTGCGCCCAATCTGCTAAGGCTTTAGTTTGAACCTTGCAGTCTAAAATCAGCTGCCATAGTTGGCAGTGGCGGGCGCTATCTAGTTTGAGTGTTTTGCCATAAGGTTGTAATTGCTTTGCAGCCCGTTCAATTCCTGCTTTCTTTTCACCGACTAAAAATACGCTGCTGCCTTGTGGGAGTTGTGCGGCAATGGTGTGAATCAGGTAATTGAGCAGTTCCTTGGATTTCGGCACAAAAATAACAGCCTGATCAAATTCACCTGCAGGCAATTCTGCACCAAAATGCACTTGCGCCTGTCGATTTTGAAAGTATTGATAGTCGTTAAAATTCCATGTCCAAACAGAAGTTTGGATTGAGTCACCCAATTCTGCGAGGAGTTGATCGGTCGGGGCATTGATCAGTAGAACGCGACCAGACAAATAGTCATATTGTCTGAGTAAAACTTCGCTTTGGGGGTTCATGGTTCTCTCTCCAATAGAAAAACACTGCCCAAGTTCAGCTCAGACAGTGTTTTTTGGACATGCAATTACTTTTTAGTTTCAGGAAGCACAATATTTAAAATGAGTGCTGCAATACCGCCTGTTGCAACGCCTGAACTGAAAATATTACGGAATAATTCAGGTAAGTGTTCCAGAATTTGTGGCACTTGTGCAACACCTAAGCCTAAGCCCAATGAAATTGCAATAATCAGTAAGGCACGACGATCTAAAGCGACACCTGAAAGAATATTGATTCCCGAAGCGGCAACGGCACCAAACATCACCATCACAGCACCACCTAGTACGGCTTGAGGCACAGCCTGAATCACACCTGCAACTGCAGGAAGTAAACCTAAAATGATGAGTAGGGCAGCAATCCAGATGCCGACATAACGGCTAGCAACACCTGTAAGTTGAATTACGCCATTATTTTGGGCAAATACCGAACTTGGAAAGGTGTTGAAAATCCCTGCCAAGAATGAGTTAGCGCCATTTACCAATACACCGCCTTTAATGCGTTGCATCCATTGTGGGCCATCGACAGGTTGATTGGAGAGTTTAGAGGTCGCGGTAATATCACCAATGGCTTCTAATGACGTCACCAAATAAATAAATGCCAATGGAATGAATAAGCTCCAAGAGAAATCCAGTCCAAAATGCATCGGAGTCGGCACTTGTACCAGAGGGGCATCTTTCAGACCTGAAAAGTCGAGATGACCCATCATGCCTGCCATTGCATAACCAATCACCAAGGCAATTAAAATGGCAGAGCTTTTAATCCACGTGATGTTGATGCGGTTCAAAATAATAATAATTGCCAAGACGGTACACGACATAATCAGGTTGTCGGTATTGGCAAAGGTATTATTGCTCATGGCTTGGTAGCCACCGCCCATACTGATTAAACCTTCTTTAATTAAGGTCAAACCAATGAGAAGTACCACAATACCAGTGACCAATGGGGTAATCAGCTTTTTGACCCACGGTAAAATTTGCGATACGCCCATTTCAATAAACGAACCTGCAATGACCACGCCAAAAATTGCCGCCATGACCGATTCAACAGGTGTGCCTGCGGCGACCATAGCAGAGCCAATACCAATGATTGGGCCAATAAAGTTAAAACTGGTGCCTTGCACAATGAGCAAACCTGCACCAAAAGGGCCGACTTTTTTACATTGTAAAAAGGTTGCAATGCCTGAAATGACCAAAGACATTGACAAGATCATGTTGGTATCTTGTTTGGAAACACCTAAAGCCAAGCAAATTAAGAGACCTGGTGTGACAATTGGAACAATAATTGCCAGTAAATGCTGAAAAGCTGCTAAAAAAGCGATGAATGGTTTTGGACGGTCATTCAGACCATAGACCAAATCGAGCTGGTCTTTTGGGTGGGGAGAGTGGTTTAAATCAGACATGAGTCATAAAAAATTGCAAAAGTGGCGCTATTCTAATCGAGTTACACAGCTTTACAAAACCCAAAGCACGCCACTCATCAAAAAAAATTGTGTGTGTCAATAAAGTGTCACTATAAAACTTTAGTATTTTTCTGTATAATTTGCCCTCAAATTTATAGCGTATTGAATTTAAATGTCTGATATTAAAACTCTCCGCAACATCGCAATTATTGCGCACGTTGACCACGGAAAAACAACTCTTGTGGATAAACTTTTACAACAATCGGGCGCACTCGGTGAACGAGCGGGCGAGATTGAGCGTGTCATGGATTCAGGCGCTATTGAAAGTGAACGTGGTATTACCATTCTTGCAAAAAACACTGCAATCAAATGGTTAGACAAACGTACTGATACTGAATACCGCATTAACATTGTGGACACCCCGGGACACGCCGACTTCGGTGGCGAAGTTGAACGTGTAATGTCGATGGTGGATTGCGTACTTCTTTTGGTTGACTCACAAGAAGGTCCAATGCCACAAACACGTTTCGTAACGCAAAAAGCGTTCTCACGCGGTTTGAAGCCAATCGTGATCATCAACAAAGTAGACAAGCCAAACGCGCGTCCTGACTGGGTAATTGACCAAGTATTCGATTTGTTCGATAACCTTGGCGGTACTGACGAACAGTTAGACTTCCCAGTGGTTTATGCTTCAGGTCTTCGTGGTGTTGCAGGTCCTTCTCCAGAAGAGCTTGCTGAAGATATGACTCCATTGTTTGAAACAATTGTAGACATCGTTGAACCACCAGCAGTTGATGTTGATGGTCCATTCCAAATGCAAGTGTCTTCACTTGACTATAACAGCTTCGTTGGTGTTATCGGTGTTGGTCGTATTCAACGTGGTTCAGTAAAATTGAACACACCTGTGACTGTGATCGACAAAGATGGTAAAACACGTAACGGTCGTATCTTAAAAATCATGGGTTACCACGGTTTAGAGCGTATCGACATCGAATCTGCATCTGCAGGTGACATCGTTTGTGTAACAGGCATGGACGAATTGCATATTTCTGACACGATTTGTGATCCGAAAAATGTAGAAGCTTTACCGCCGCTTTCTGTAGACGAACCAACCGTATCGATGACATTCCAAGTCAACAACTCACCTTTTGCGGGTAAAGAAGGTAAGTTCGTGACTTCACGTAACATTCGTGAACGTCTAGACCGCGAATTAATTCACAACGTTGCACTTCGTGTAGAAGATACTGACAGTCCAGACCGTTTCAAAGTATCTGGTCGTGGTGAGCTTCACCTTTCTGTATTGATTGAAAACATGCGCCGTGAAGGCTTCGAAATGGGTGTATCTCGTCCGCAAGTCATCTTGAAAGAGATTGATGGCGAAATGCAAGAACCATACGAAAACGTGACTTTTGACGTAGAAGAACAGCACCAAGGCGCTGTGATGGAACAAATGGGTAACCGTAAAGGTGAGATGACCAATATGGAAGTAGACGGTAAAGGTCGTATCCGTATTGAAGCCACTGTGCCTTCACGTGGTTTAATTGGTTTCCGTTCTGAATTCATGACCATGACTTCTGGTACGGGTATCATGACGTCAAGCTTCTCACACTATGGCCCAATGAAAGCAGGTCAAGTTGCGAAACGTCAAAACGGTGTGTTGATTTCTATGGTTCAAGGTACTTGCCTTGGCTATGCATTGTTCACATTGCAGGACCGTGGTCGTCTATTTGCTAAACCTCAGTTAGAAGTTTACGAAGGTATGATCGTAGGGATTAACTCTCGTTCAGACGACATGACAGTTAACCCAACCAAAGCGAAACAGTTAACTAACGTACGTGCTTCTGGTACAGATGATGCGTTGACACTGGTACCTGCAATTGAATTCACGCTTGAACAAGCGCTTGAATTTATTGAAGATGATGAATTAGTTGAAGTAACACCTAAGTCAATCCGTATCCGTAAACGCTGGTTGACTGAAAACGAACGTAAACGTAACCGTTCTGGTAAATAAGTTTTAAAAATGATGTTGTCCTCATGCGGGGCAGCAAAATTTAAAAATGCCATCAATTTATTGATGGCATTTTTTTGTTTAAAATTAGCAAAGCAATATATAAAAGCAGATGATTTCCGAGTAAATTACGTGGAAATGAAGCTATAAAATTAATGTATACTTCGTCACATAAATTAAAGTCAAAAAAAAACTGGAGATTTAAATGAGTATTATTCAAGAGTTCCGCGAGTTTGCGGTAAAAGGCAACATGATCGACTTGGCTGTCGGTGTGATTATTGGTGGGGCATTTGGTAAAATTGTTGACTCATTAGTGAAAGATATCATCATGCCATTGATTACTGTGATCACTGGCGGTGGTGTGGATTTCACACAAAAGTTCTTTGTTTTGGGCGATAACCCAAACAATTTACAGTCTTTAGATGAGTTAACCAAAGCAGGTGTAAATGTCCTGACCTATGGTAACTTCCTTACGATTTTAATTAACTTCATTATTTTGGCATGGGTGGTGTTCTTAATGGTGAAAATGATTAATCGTATGCGCCGTAAACAAGAAGAAGCAGCGCCAGAACCAGCAGCAACGCCAGAAGATATCGCGTTGCTACGTGAAATTCGTGATGAATTGAAAAAACGTCAATAATTTTTAATACGCAATCAAAACAAACGGCGCTTTATGCGCCGTTTGTTTGCACCCTATTCTCTAGGATGGAGAGGCGCTGAAGGCATAAAAATTACATCCGAAACTTTACTTCTACCAAATGAAAACCAAACTGACTTTTTACAGGTCCGTGTAGTACGCGTTCTGCTGCGGTAAACACTAATTTATCAATGACGGGTACCAATTGTCCTTTTTTGACCTCACCCAATTCCCCACCTTTTTTTCCTGAAGAGCAGGTCGAAAATTGTTTGGCAATTTTGGCAAAATCAGCACCTGATTGAATCCGCTTTTTCAGTTGTTCACAGGTTTCTTTATCTTTCACTAAAATATGACGCACAATAGCGGTTCTCATACTTTTTTACCTCGTTTGCTTGTTGCAGCTTTAGTCGAAGTGAGTACTTTTTTCAAAGGCTGACATTCAGGACAAAATACCGAGGCACGTTGGCCCAGTTTTAAATTTTCTAGTGTGGTTTCACAGTTCACACACATTTCACCTGCACGTCCATACGCCAACAAGGTTTGTTGGAAATAGCCATTTTCGCCCATCGCATTGCTGTAATCACGTAAGGTCGAACCGCCTAAATCAATCGCTTGTTTTAAAATGCGTTTGATTTCGAGCACTAGTTTTTCAATCTGTTTCAAACTGAGTGATGATGCAGGTTGTGCAGGGTGAATACCTAAATTAAACAGACTTTCCGTGGCATAAATATTGCCCACACCCACCACGACATGGTTATCCATAATTGCAACTTTGATGCCAACATTTTTGTTTTTGAGCTTCTGTGCAAGATAGTCGGGGTTAAAGGCATCACTCAACGGCTCAGGGCCAAGTGGATCTATCAGTTTGCGTTGAGAGCTTTCATTTAGCCATAAAATACAGCCAAAGCGACGTGGGTCGTGGTAGCGCAATTGTATATCTTCAAACTGAATAATCAAATGGTCGTGTTTGCGTAAATCTTCCTGCGCATCGCAAAGACGAAAACTGCCCGACATGCCTAAATGCCACAACATGCTGTCCTGTTCAAATTGCGCCAGAATGTATTTGGATCTGCGGGTCAATTGCAGTAATTTTTGTCCTGTGAGTTTATGTAGGTTTTCTGGAATGGGCCAGCGTAAATTGGCTTGACGTACTTCTACATTCAGGACTTTTTGATCAAGTAGCGGCAATAGACTAGTTTTGGTAGTTTCAACTTCTGGTAATTCTGGCATGGTACAAATTCAATCCGCTTTTAGAAATTAAGCAGGCAAGGATATACAGTAATGCGCTTAATATTGGGCATTATCCATAGAATACAAGCCATAGTGTGCTGTCGCAAAATTATTCTGTGTAAAACAAAAGCAGGCTTTGCAAAAACCATACAACACGTTATAAATAAATCATTTTTAAACATCTATTATAGAAAAACCATCTAAAACAGATGGCAGATTCTGAGTGATTACTTCTTTTTTATTTAATGATTCGCTTTTGGTGAATCGCACTGTATGAGGGCTTGCAGCGTGACATTACTTTTTCAGCCGATTCAATTTGGATCACTGCAACTTGCCAACAAAATTATTATCGCTCCGATGTGTCAATATTCTGCCAATGAACAAGGTGAGTTGAGCTATTGGCATGAGCAGCAATGGGCAAATTATGCCTTGTCGGGTGCAGGGATGTGCATTGTAGAAGCCACCGCAGTACAGGCTGAAGGGCGTATCAGCTATGCAGATTTAGGCTTATGGAATGACATGCAGCGTGCGCAGCTTAAAGCCTTATTGCATAAAGTTAAAAGTTTATCGCCTATGCCATTTGCTGTGCAGTTGGCACATGCGGGACGTAAAGCCTCAACCGATAAACCTTGGCAGGGCAAAGGTCAGTTTAGCCCAAGTGATGCACATGGTTGGCAGACTGTATCGGCCAGTGAGTTACCATTTCAACCGCACGAACATCCTCCGCATGCTTTAACGCAAGATGAAATTCAACAGGTGATTGCAGACTTTGCCAGTGCCGCAGTACGAGCGGTGGATGCAGGTTTTGATTTAATCGAAATTCATGCTGCACATGGTTATTTGCTGCATCAATTTATGTCACCACTGTCTAATCACCGCCAAGATGAATATGGCGGCAGTTTGGAAAATCGGATTCGCCTTACATTGGAAGTATTTCAAGCGATTCAAAATGCTGTTCCACAAGGCTATCCAATTGGGGTGCGAATTTCTGCAACAGACTGGATGGATGATGCAGAGGGTTGGAATGTGGAATCTTCAGTAGGTTTGGCAAAAGCACTGGAGCATTTAGGTGCGGCTTATATTCACGTGTCGAGCGGTGGTTTGCATGTCGATCAAAAAATTGATTTACATGCGGGTTATCAAACACCATTTGCACATGCCATTAAGCAAGCTGTAAAAATTCCTGTAATTGCGGTGGGTTTGATTACCGAAGCGATGCAGGCAGAAGGTATTTTGCAATATGAACAGGCCGATGCGATTGCGATCGCACGTGCGATTTTATATGACCCTCGTTGGCCATGGCATGCTGCGGCAGAATTGGGTGAAAAAATTGAGATTGCCCCGCAATATTTGCGCTGTCAGCCGCATGGGTTTCGTACTTTATTTGCGCCGTTTAAATCCACAGATACGGAAGTGGAATCCTAATATTTTATCTGC
The DNA here is from genome assembly GCF_013418545.1 of Acinetobacter sp. YH12136. NCBI lineage: Bacteria > Pseudomonadati > Pseudomonadota > Gammaproteobacteria > Moraxellales > Moraxellaceae > Acinetobacter > Acinetobacter sp. YH12136. The sequence goes on along the minus strand of NZ_VPBV01000025.1, from coordinate 1,167 downwards.
TTAAAATAAGTGAAACTTAAACTATTTTGCCGTGCTTTATAGGGAGATTCGGTGTAAGGTAAATCAGTAAAAACCATGTCGATCATGGGCAACACTGAAAAAGGATGTCAGGGTGTTACTGAGTATTTTATTTCCCATTTGTACCGTAGTACTGTTGGGATATTTTGCCATCAGAAGCCAATTTATTGAAACCAGTGCGATTCAGTTTCTAGGTCAATTTGTCATGAAAGTGGCGTTGCCTGCATTTCTATTGCAGGCATTGGCCAGTAAAAGTTTGTCAGAAATCTGGCATCCTGCTTATTTCTTAGGTTACGGTGGCGGTTCTATTCTGCTGTTTATCTTTGCCTTTTTACTGTATCGGCATTATTTTAATTCAAACTTAACCCATGCCAGTGTCTTGGCAATGGGTGCATCAATGTCAAATACAGGGTTTATTGGCACTGCTATTTTGACTTTGTTGATTGGCAGTCAGTCCGCAATTTATTTGTCTTTAACTTTAATTGTAGAAAACCTGATTATTGTGGCCATTATGCTAATTTTGGCAGAACGTGGGCTGCAATCTACAACAAAACCAGGCTGGCAACTTTATTTGGAAACCTTGCAGCGTTTACTGAAAAATCCTGTAATTTTATCCATTTTATTGGGTATGCTGTGCGTATTGTTGAATTTCAAACTGCCGCAAGCTATTGCACAAGTGCTGGAAATGTTGGGCAAAACTGCTTCACCTTTGGCTTTATTTGTGATTGGTGGAAGTTTGGTCGGCATGCAAATCAAGTCGGTGAATTTGCAAAGTATTGTTTTGGTTGCATTCAAAGTATTGCTGATGCCACTCACGATTTTTGGAATTTTATGGGCATTAGATGTGAACCGAGAAATGCTATTTGTCGGGACTTTGCTTGCGGCTTTACCAATGCCAATTGCCTTTGGTATTTTCGGGCAGCACTATGGTTTACATGAAAAAGCCTTAGCCCCCTTGGTGTTGAGTACAGTTTTTGGTTTTGTGATGGTGGCGATTTTATTGACACAATCGGGTAAGTATTTTTGACATACTCCCACCACTTTCGTTTTCACTCAAGTGGGGGATTCTAAAAGCAAAGCTCTTAGGCGACTTCCTCACGGATTTCGCTTGCTTTCTGCTTCTTAGGGCGACCTTTACCGCATCCACCC
>NZ_VPBV01000024.1:0-44373 GCF_013418545.1 Acinetobacter sp. YH12136 | reverse complement strand
CGCCTTACAAAACTGTAAAGCGTATATTGCAAGAACGGACTGACCGCTACAAGTCGGAACTGACCGACTCAGGCTCTAGTTACACGCTTGGCAACAAGACATTAACAGAGTGCGAATTAGTCCTTGACTATGTTTGAATACATTTTAAGGAACAGGAACCATGAATACTGTTGCAGTCCTGAAATTAACATTACATCACGTTGTCGTTGGATACTTGGCAGGATTTCAGAGCGGAAAAAATATTCTGGTTTTCACAGATTCTTTTCACTTGGATCAGCAACGTCCGACCTTGAGCTTGCTTACTTCCCCTTTATATCCTCAAGCGGATAAGATTTTAGAAAAGACCTATGTTACACATCAGCGCTTACACCCCTTGCTATCAAATCTGCTACCAGAAGGTGCATTACGCGAACTCATAGCACAAAGCCTCAAAATACATATAGACAATGAATTTCAGTTATTGGCAGCTTTAGGTCATGACTTACCTGGGGCACTGATTGCAACCCCAGTAGATCCAGAAGAAATCCCAGATGGAATAAAATTTAAGCTTCAGATCTCGAATCCAGATCAGATATTAAAACAAGAGATTCGGACAAATAATAAGTTTTCCTTGGCTGGCGTCCAAATGAAGTTTTCCATGAAAGCCAAAGATGGGCGTTTTACATTAGCACAGGCAACGGAATCCAGCCTACTCGGTGATTGGATTGTCAAAACTCCTTCTACCAGACATGCTTTTGTTCCGCTGAATGAATACTCTATGATGATCCTTGCCAAAATGGTCGGAATAGATATCCCAGAGATTCGTTTGGTAGATATGGCACTCTTACAAGACCTTCCACCATTAAATCTACCCCAAGAGCAATATGCTTTTGCAATTAAGAGATTCGATAGGCAGAGTACTGCTAATACTACAGAGCTTATTCATATTGAAGATTTTGCTCAGATCTTTGGTTCATATCCACACCAGAAATACAGCACCACAAATTATGAGCAGATCGGTAAGATCATTTATCACTATTCAGATAACAAAATTTTTGATATTCAGCAATTTGCCAGCCGTTTACTCGTCAATATTTTACTCGCCAATGGAGATGCACACTTAAAGAACTGGAGTATGATTTATCACGATAAAACAACGCCAAGATTATCCCCTGCATACGATATATTGATGACAAGTGTATATATTGAAAATGAGCGTCATTTCGCCTTAAATCTTGCCAAAAATAAAGATTGGTATTTAGCTGAGATGAAACACTTTGAACAATGGGCTGAAAAAGTCGGTGTTCCATGGCGTGTTATTGAAAAACAACTTCACGCGATCATGGACAAAGCACGGTCGGTATGGCCAGTGCTATTACTAGACTTACCTATGATTTCTGTTCATAAAGAAAAATTAAGAGAACATTGGAAAAAATTGCATCCGGACTTTCAGATACTTACAGATGATTAGGGTAATCTGAAACCAAACTAAAATTTCTCAAACAAGTTCATCACGTCATTTTCCGTCAGTTTCGCTTCGCCTTCATGATCTGTACTTAGAATAGAGTGTGCCAGTTCTGCTTTATTTTGCTGTAAGGCAAGAATTTTTTCTTCTATGCTTTTATTAGTAATCAGCTTATAGACAAATACCGGCTTGTCCTGTCCAATCCGCCATGCACGATCTGAAGCTTGATCTTCAGCAGCAGGGTTCCACCATGGATCATAGTGAATGACCGTATCTGCGGCAGTTAGATTCAAACCGACCCCTCCTGCTTTCAGACTGATTAAAAATACCGGCACTTGTCCAGACTGAAACGCTGTAATGACTTCATCTCGCTTTTTGGTCTTTCCAGTCAGCTTCACATAGCCAATTTCTGCGTGATGGAACTGTTGTTCAATCAGTTCCAACATTGAGGTAAACTGAGAGAAGATAAGAATTTTTCGCCCCTCTTCCACCATTGGAACGACCATATCCATCAACTGTTCAAGTTTGGCAGAATGCGCCTGCCCAATTTTCACTGAATCCAGCTTTAGTAAGCTAGGATGGCAGCACACCTGACGTAGCTTCAGTAAGGCATCTAAAATTTGAATTTGACTACGTTTAAAGCCTTTTTCTGCCACAATTTTCTGAATGCTTGCCTGCATCGTGGCACGAACAGCCTCATATAACTTGGATTGCTGGTCATTCATATCAATATTGACTTCAATCGTGGTTTTTTCTGGCAACTCTTTGGCTACGTCAGTTTTCAAGCGACGTAAAATGAAGGGCTTAATCCGGTTGACCAACTTTTGTCTTAACTGCTCATCACCGCGCTTTTCAATCGGATGACGGTACTTTTTATTAAAAATTTCTTGTGAATATAAAAATCCTGGCATCAGGAAATAAAATAGTGCCCACAGCTCACCCAAATGATTTTCCATAGGTGTACCGGTTAGACATAGACGATGTCGCGCTGTTAATTGCCGTACTACCTGTGCAGCTTTGGCGCGCGGATTTTTGATATTCTGCGCCTCATCCAAAATGAGTTGATGATATTCATATTGCTTTAGTTGTTCTTCATCTCTCGCTAGAAGCGGATAGGTGGTTAACACAATATCATAGTGCGGAATCTGCTCAAAATTCTGATGGCGGTCGGGCCCCTGTAGCAGCAATACCTTGAGCTCAGGGGTAAATTTCTCCGCTTCTTTGAACCAGTTATGCATCAGCGATGTGGGTGCAACAATTAAGGCGGGACTGTCCTGCAAATATCCAGCCTGCTTTTCCATGAGTAAATGGGCTAAAGTTTGTGCTGTTTTCCCCAAGCCCATATCATCTGCCAGAATCCCGCCATGCTGGGTTTCCCTTAAAAACTGTAACCAGCCTAAGCCCTGCTGCTGGTATGGACGCAACTCCCCCTGAAAACCTTGTGGTGTCGGCAGTTGTTGCTGATAGCCTTGTTTGAATTTCTGTACAAATTGCTGCAGGCGATCACTGACCTGCCATGTCATCCCAAGATTATGCTGCAATTCTAATAATTGACTCGCATCATAGCGATCAATACTGCGCTCTTCTTGCTGTAAAATGCTCTGCAGATGTAACAATACCGGCTTAATATCCCTAGCGGATAACGCCAAATCAGGTTGATCAACTGCAGTTTTCACGGTGAAAATTTGACTGTCATGCAGATGAATAAAAGTCCGCGGATCAAGTAAATCAGGATTTACTCGCACCAAAGCTACGAGCGCATCAAGTAAATTATAAGAATTGCCTGCACTGTCTTGAACCGTCGCCCCGATATTGAACCAGTCCTGCTGGCCTTCAGATTCAGTGATAGAAATATTTAAATTTTCAACATATTGCAGGTTAAAGGGGCTGTTTTCCAGATGCTCTATCTGCCAGCCCATCAACTCAATTTGATTGATGGGCATCAGCTGTTTGATCCAGTCTCCATAGAAAGCAAAAACCATAGAATCGAGACGTTGTTTATCCAGTTTTAATTGCTGGTCATAACTAAGATCTTTCACCCACTTCAGTGATTCGACCAATAGCTGTAAACGCTGGATTGACTGTTGTTCCTGAACTAAGTCCCGAAGCTGTCGCACCATTTTGTCATGCTGCTCACCAATGAAACTGTCACCTGATGTACCTGCTTTAATTCGCCCGCCTGCATAGGAGAATTCAATTTCAGCACAAACAGACTCTTCCCATTTCCAATCAAATTTATCTAAAACACCGAAGCGTAAAATTGGCTGGGGACTACCCTCAAGGACATCAATATGCTGAATAGACTCGGGCTGAGGCAGATTTTTCACGTCTGAATATTGATGAGTCAGTTTCTCAAACTCTGGCAAGAGCATAGATGGAAGATCAGGCATCTGTAAAAAATGGTACAGAAGATTTGCCGTATATTCACCATATAACTGGCCCACCGTGTTCTGTTGAATATCCACATAACACGGTGGCTGGCTAGCGAGAATTTGGATATGTGGATTTGATTTTAAATCGAGTCGAATATCACCATTGACCAATTCAATATTTAAATGCTCTGTCTGTTTGTTTACACCTTGTTGCCAGATCAGTTCGATGTGATAGCCTTGTTCTGACCATTGAAGTGCAGTATGGCTCTTTTTTTGCCAGTACACATCGCCACTTTGAATAAAAGATTTGAAATGCTCCAATAAAATTCCGGAGATATCAAGATTGCTTTGATAAAAACGTTCGTCACTGTTTATTTTGGCATAATAATAAATCTGGTTAAATAATTGTCGTTTTTGTTCAGGTAAAGTCAGATGCTTTCTGGTGATATTTTCATATTGGGTATAATAACTTTCCCCCGCAATTGAGCCGTTTTTATTGCGTCTGGCCTTCTGAACATCAACTGTCAATTTCTTTAAGCTGACAGACTGATCTAACAGGTAAATTAAATAATTGTTTGTTTTGACAGATTGCTCTGGTTCAGTCTGTTGTAAATACCGTTTAAAATCATTCAACCAGCGCTGTGCCTGATCATCCCCCCGTAGGCGTTTTGCGATTCCCTGCGGGGATTGAGAGTCAGCATAACGCTGCTGAAATTCCTGGCGATATTCCTGAAAGAATAACCGCGCTAAAGCAGCAGCATGTTTACAGTTATATCCAACCGGACAAGTACAGTCGTCATCGATTAAACGGTCTTTTTGGGGATTATAGGTAATTGCAGTATCGTAATAATCTGTCCCTTCAATTTGGGCATACATCGTAACCCCGTCTTTTTCCTCAAAGAACTCAATCGTTTCCCTATCAATGCGTTTAGCATAGCTCAGACTGCGCTGAAGAGTTGCTGTACTAAAGCGAGATAGAAAATTGATCAATGAGGACATAATTACCAGACACTAAAAATGTTTATACAATTATAACGGACAAAGGTGTCAATTCAGAATAGTAGCCGAACGGCCCAACCTGAGCATAACTTGGATTCACTCAAAAGGAATATTGTAAATAAAGACTACTTTTTGCATAAACATTCAAAGCCAAACCTCTCTAAGCCATTCAAATTTAAGTGAAAACTTAGGAATTTAGTTTACCTAATTCTGTCAATCTATTCAGCACTGCTACACGTCAAAATATATTACAAAGACTTGCTAATCAATGAATCTTTGTCATCACTGCTAATATCGCTATTGCAAGCCCAAGCTTCACCTTATTCCAGACCCAAACCTCAATATGTCTACATCATCACAGCATGCATTTCCCACACATATTGACTGCGCATCAATTGCTTTAATTGTTTAAGGTCTTGATATTTTTCCAGTATCTCTTGCGCTCGAGCTAATTTTTGTTGAACATGTCGATAGTCTTGCTCATATTTTCGATACAAATCCTGCACTTTAATTTTACGGTTAGAATATAAAAACTGACTCCAATTAAAAGAGTAAATAATGTCATCCACTTGCATTTGCAAAGTTTCTAACTGTTCTTCTAAAAGCAGGTTATACGCTTTTAATTGTTGATTGGCGAAAGACAAATTATGCTGCTGACCCAACTGAATTTGCAAATTTAACAATGTCAATAAATCATTGGCTTCATAAGCCTGATTGGCTTGCTGCATCAATACGGTTTTTTCTTGTTTTTTCTGCTCATCTTGCTCACGATCTGGGTGAATCCACGCTGTAATTTTTAAGTAAATCGCTTTAATGGACTGATTTGCTAGTTTCTTGGCTTCTTCACGCTGTTGCTGTTTTTTTGCTGCTTTGGCTTTTTCACGGGCAATTTGCTGTTCGGCAAAAGCTTTTTGCGCACTACTCAACTGACTTAAAAAATCCAGCTCCTCTTGTTCTTGCATTTTTTGTTCAAATTTTTTTATAAAGTCATCTAAATCTAATGGATCATGCTGAAAATCAAAAAAATCTAAATCTAGGTCATATTCTTCACAAAGAAAATGCTTCAAACTTTCTAGCTTGAGCTGTGCCAAGCGCTCTTGTTCAGACTCATCATGTTCAAAACTATTTTGTTCACATTGTTCAACATTTTCGTCTTCTGACTCTGTTGCTGTTTTAGCTTCAGATCTTAAATCCACATCATCTGTGTCTAGCAATTCAATATGATGCCCATAACTGTTCAGCAATTCTGTTAAAAACTGAACTTGTTCGGTAGACATCTGCTGCGAATCCAAAAGTTGTAAACTGAGTTGCTCAATTTTTTGATCCAGCTTAGTTTGCTGGGCTGCCGTCACTTTTTGTTGTTTTTGCTGAAGCAATTGTTGAATTTGCTGAAATATAACTTCACGCAATTGCGCATAAGTCGGTAAAATTTCACGGCTGGCACGTGCCTGTATATCGGCTTGTGCGGTCTGCCATTCATTCAAACGTAGCTGTTCCTGCTCAATTTTTTGGCATAATTTCTGAAATTTTTTCTGTGGCGCAGAAAGTTTCTGCTCTGGCTCTAAAGTACTTTTCTGTAATTCCATCTTCAATCATATCGAACACATAAGTCTGAGCCGTATTTTAACCAACTTCTTACTCATTAAAAACGCCTTTGCCCATCACCACATCTTTTCTCATCCATAGTCTTTGACCTGAAACATCTTCAAGCAATTGATCTTCCATTCTATACAGCACATTACACACAGTTCGATTATCATAGGCAGCAATACGATTTTTCCAAATATTTAGGACAATACATGAGCACATTAACCTGTTTTAAAGCCTATGACATTCGCGGAAAATTGGGCACAGAACTCAATGAAGAGATTGCCTATAAAATTGGTCGTGCTTACGGACAAATTTACCAACCTAAAACCGTTGTAATTGGCTGCGATATTCGCCTTAGCAGCGAAGGCTTAAAGCAAGCCACCATTCGTGGTTTAAATGATGCAGGGGTCAATGTGCTCGACTTGGGAATGACAGGCACAGAAGAAGTCTATTTCGCAGCTTTTCATTTAGACGTGCAAGGTGGCATTGAAGTGACTGCCAGCCATAACCCCATGGACTACAACGGCATGAAACTGGTACGTGAAAATGCACGTCCGATTAGTGCCGATACCGGCCTAAAAGACATTCAGGCTTTGGCAGAATCGGGCGAATTTACCCCAGTTGAGCACAAAGGTAGCACTCAAAGCTACAATATTTTGCCTCAATTTATTGACCATTTAATGACGTATATCGAGCCTAGCAAAATTCGCCCAATGAAACTGGTCATGAATGCAGGCAATGGCGCTGCAGGGCATGTGGTCGATGCGATTGAAGAAAAATTTAAAGCCCTGAATATCCCTGTTGAGTTTGTCAAAATTCATAATGATGCCGATGGCACCTTCCCCAATGGTATCCCCAACCCCATTTTAGTGGAAAACCGTGACAGTACCCGTAATGCCGTATTAGAACATCAAGCCGACATGGGCATTGCATGGGATGGTGACTTTGACCGCTGCTTCCTATTCGATGAAAAAGGTCAATTCATTGAAGGTTATTATATTGTTGGCTTATTGGCACAGGCATTTTTACTCAAACAAGCAGGCGAGAAAATCGTGCATGACCCACGTTTAGTCTGGAATACCTTTGATGTGGTCGCTCAATATCAGGGTGAAGCGATTCAATCTAAATCTGGGCATGCCTTTATTAAAGATGTGATGCGTGAGCACAATGCCGTTTACGGCGGTGAAATGAGCGCACACCACTATTTCCGTGATTTCGCCTATTGTGACAGCGGGATGATTCCATGGCTATTGGCGGTTTCGGTATTGTCTGAAACAGGACAATCGCTATCAAGTCTAGTCGAAGAAATGATTGCCAAGTTCCCATGTTCAGGGGAAATTAACTTTAAAGTGGCCGATACTCAAGCCACCCTCCAAAAAATCTTTGAGCATTATGCTAGCCAAAACCCAGCAATTGACCAAACCGATGGCGTGAGTCTTGACTTTGGGGCATGGCGTTTTAATGTCCGTGCGTCAAATACCGAACCATTATTGCGCTTAAATATTGAAAGCCGTCGTGACCACAATCCACGCCCGATGCAGGACTATGTGGATGAGTTGACGCAGTTGATTCAAGGTTAAATTGTTCTGCATGCTAATAAAAAACCATTCAACTTATCATATAGGTTGAATGGTTTTATTTTTAGCTGAATTTCCGATGGGTTCTCTAAAAACGGACAGCTTATTAAAATAATGAGCGATCCAATGGAATTTTGACTCCAATAGATACTCCCGCATCTTGACCATAGACATCAGAATCACTCACCCATCCATTCAGTTTCAATGGCGCATTTGGTTTTAAGTAATGTGTCCAAGTAAGATCTAAAGCTTTAATTTCATCTTTTTGAGTAAATGCCTGATTATTTATCGAATTTGATTGATTAACTTTTGCCACCATTACTCGCCCATTTAAGCGATTCATAACATCAAAGCGAATATCTCCACCAAGACTTACCATTTGACCATCCCCGCCCATGACATGCCCTAACGGGAAGCCGTGTTGATAATAGCCATCTGTATATATATGATGATCGTAAGAAATACCAAGCGCATCACCATTGGTTCGTGTATCTGCCCACTCTGCATAAATTTGATAAGGCATGCTATTCAGTTGAGAGGAATAATCAACTCCAGCCAAATACATTTTCTTAGAAGGTAGAAGTCCTGCCTCATCCTCACCCACATATTGAGCATACATACTCATGGGGATGTCTGTAAAATGATTCAGATTCAAGCGCGCATCAAAACCTGCTATTTGATTCGATGCATTGTCTTCACCAACACATACACCCTCATTACATCCATTATCTTTCCCAACAAAAGCATTCCAATATGCTTTTAAGCTACCTGGTTGCCCTTGACCATCAATTTGAAAAGTTCTTGAGGCACCGAGCTCAAGATAAGGCAATGGCTGTGCAGTTAGACGCAGCCCTAATAGTTTGGCATCTGGAATCGCACTGTAGTCATCTAATTGACCTGCAAAAGCTTGATATTGCCAAGGTCCAATCCAAGACAACCACTTTGTTTCAAAGGCCTGTTGTTCCGCTCTTTGCATAGTAAAACCATAAACAGGGCGACTCGCATCACCACGGATTAGGCTTCCTTCATGTCCAGGTCCCCAATAGGTCGGGATTTGCCCAGCAATGAGCCATTGATTCCACAATTTTCCTGCAATATAAGAACCTTCTAAATTGACATCATGTCCATGGTCAATGATTGGATCTTTTTCAGTATTGACTCGCAGTCTTGCATCCCACTGCGTTCCACCTGCATTCAATTCAAGGGCCGCTTGATATTGCGATTTTTGCTCATCTGCAAATTTTTGCGGGATGTTCTGTGGATCTGTTTCAGCAAATAAAGCGAGCTTAATAGAGGTATTTTCTGCTTCTAAATTTGCCATGACCGAATTGACAACTTTCTGCTGAGCATTATTTTCAATTTTGGCAGTAGATAATGCACGCTGAATTTCTTCACCACTCAATGGCCAAGTCGAAGTGCTGATTTGAATCACACCTTGTTGGTTCAGCCAATTTAGATCTGTACGTAGACCATCATTATTCAAAATGATCCCTTGAGCGTAAACCGGCAGAGCTAGAGAAGAAAAAATGGCAAATGATAAAACCCTAAGAGCTTGATATTTCATATATTATTTCAGTCAATTTATCTTTCACATATGATAACGATTTTTTTCAAACAAAAGATAAGATCTATCATCATTTTTGCACAATCAATACACGACTCACGACTTAAGTTAAGTAGTGAGAAGTATGGCAAATACAAAATTTGCCATACTGTATTTAATGAATTTACACACTAAATTTAAATCTTAGTTGTATCCATTTGGATTTTGCTTTTGCCAGTTCCAGCTATCCTTCAACATATCTTCTAAACCATATTGAGGCTGCCAATCTAACTCTGCGATAGCACGGGCATTATCAGCAAATGAAGTTGCAACATCACCTTCTCGACGAGGTACATATTCAAAAGGTATCTCAACACCATTCACTTTTTCAAAAGTATCTCGAATTTGTTTTACTGAAATTCCATTGCCTGTACCAATATTCCAAGCGCGGCATCCTTGTGTTTTTAAACGATGATTCAATGCGCATAAATGTGCATTGGCCAAATCAACCACATGAATATAATCACGCACACCTGTACCATCTACCGTGTCATAATCATTGCCAAAAATTGACAACTTATCACGACGGCCGACTGCCACCTGTGTGACATAAGGCATCAAATTATTGGGTATCCCTTGTGGGTCTTCACCAATTTGACCACTTTGATGTGCCCCTACAGGGTTAAAATAACGCAGCAATGCAATTGACCAGCGCTCATCTGCAGCCGATAATTTTTCTAGTAATTGCTCGACAATCAGTTTGGTATAGCCATAGTTATTACTTGGCATACCTGTAGGCATGGTTTCATTCAAGGGTGAAATATTGGCTTCATCATAAACTGTTGCCGATGAACTAAAGACCAACTTAAAGACTTGAGCACGCTCCATCGCTTTAACTAAGCTAATAGAACCTGAGATATTATTTTCAAAATATTTTAGTGGCTCTTTTTGGCTTTCACCCACAGCTTTTAAGCCTGCAAAGTGAATCACTGCATCAATAGAATGATGCTGAAAAATTTGATCTAAAATTTGCTGATCGAGAATATCACCTTCAACAAAGTCTAATTTTTTAGTTGTCAGTGCCTGAACACGTGCTAATGACTCGACAGAACTGTTGGATAAATTATCCAGTACAACAACCTCATGCCCTGCGGTTAAAAGTTCAATACAGGTATGAGAACCAATATAACCCGCGCCACCAGTTACTAAAATTTTAGCCATTATTCTTTCCTAATAGTATCTGCAATAAACCTTGTGTTGAGGCGTCTAGCGCAGAAAGATCATTCTGTTCCCCATTCAAAATAGGCAGTAACTGATTGGCAATTTCCTTACCTTTTTCTACACCCCATTGATCAAACGGGTTAATGTTCCAAAGCACCGACTGTACAAAAACTTTATGTTCATACATTGCAATCAACATGCCCAAACTATATGGATTTAGCTCTTGCAATAAAATGGTTGAACTTGGTTGATTACCTTCATATTGTTTATATTCCGGCAAATCTTGTACTTCTTGTTGATTTAAAGCTTGATTACCAAATGCCAGTAAGCGCGATTGAGCCAAACAATTGGATAAGGCCAAATGATGCTGTTCCACCAGCGCCTCTGCATTATCGACATAGGTAAATTGTTGTGCCTGATAGCGCTGCACTGGCGCAATAAAATCACAACTCACTGCTTGACTACCTTGATGCAGCAATTGATAAAAAGCATGCTGCGCATTTGGTCCCACTTCTCCCCATATAATCGGACAAGTGTCTAGATCTACTTTTTTCCCATCGCGTTGAATCGATTTACCATTCGATTCCATTTCTAACTGCTGCAAATAAGAGGCGAAATATTTCAAACGCCCATCATAGGGCAGTACTGCATGAGTCTGAATATCAAGGAAATTATTATTCCACGCACCCAATAAGCCCATTAATACAGGAATATTTTGTTCGAAAGGTGCCGTCTGAAAATGCTGGTCTACTGCATATGCGCCAGCTAACAGTTGTTTAAAGCCATCAACACCAATTGTCAGTGCAATCGGTAAACCAATACATGACCAAAGTGAATAGCGACCGCCTACCCAATCCCAGAGCAAAAATTGGTTTTCGGCTGCAATACCCCATTCTGTCATTTTATCTGCTTTGGTAGATACGCCAATAAAATGATGCTTTAAAATTTGTGATTCTTGTCCAAGTGCTTTTTCGAGCCATAACCGCACTGTTTGCGCATTGGATAAGGTATCAATGGTCCCGAACGATTTTGAAGAAATAATAAATAGCGTGGTTTCGGGGCGAAGTTGATGCAATAAATCTGAAAGCTGACTACCATCAATGGTCGACACAAAATGCACATTGAGTGGCTTATGTGTGGATTTTTTGAAATCAGATAAGGCATGACTGACCATCAGTGGTCCTAAGTCTGACCCTCCGACCCCAATATTGACCACGTCTTGAATGACTTCACCCGTTGCACCGCGGCATTGGCCGGCATGAATTTTTTCTACCAAAGCATACATACGCTCAAGTTGTGTATGCACTTGTTCTGCTAATTCAGGATGAGACTGATCATCTTTAGGTAACCGTAGCGCCCAATGCATGGCTGCACGCTGTTCGGTATAGTTAATTTCTTCAGTAGAAAATAAACGCTTTATCCACGACGTTAAATCTTGTGTCTGTGCCCACTGGACTAGATTTTTGACAACGGGCTGATTGACTCTATGTTTACTAAAATCAAAAACCACCGGCTCTAAAGGCACAGAAAATTTTTCGAATCGCTGAGGGTCTTCAGCAAAGAGTTCTGTTAAATGCTTATTTTCAAATTCAGTTTTCAAACTATGAAGACTGCCTAAAACTGAATCTAAATGTTCGACCGTATAGGGTTGAGTTTTAACAGCCATTAACGTCCTACCCCCATATATGCAAAACCTTGAGACTTCACATATGCTGGATCATAAATATTGCGCCCATCCAAAATAAGCGGATGCTGCATGGTTTTAAGCAATTCGGTATAATTTGGACTCCAATATTGTTTCCATGCAGTCAATAAACACAAAGCATGTGCATCTTGCACTGCCTCATATTGCTCTGTGCAATATATAAGATCAGGTCGCTCACCATATATTTTTTTAATTTCTTCCAAGGCTTGAGGGTCGTGTAATTTAACTTTTACACCTTGAGCCCATAGTGCTGCCAACATGGCATGAATAGGAGATTGTCGCGTACTGGAGGTTTTTTCTTTAAATGCAGCGCCCCATATTGCAACAGTTTTCCCTTTTAAATCACCATGATAATAATTCCATAATTTGCGGAATAAAACTTCTTTTTGCTGCTCATTAATTTCCCAAACTTGAGCTAGTAATTGGCTATTTGCACCAACACCTGACACCGTATGCGTTAGGGTCTGAATATCATGTGAAAAGTTTTCTCCACCAAAGCCTGCCCCCGGATAGAGATAAGATCCACCAATACGATTATCCGCAGCCATCCCCTGACGAACTGACTCAATATCAATGCCTAACTTCTCAGCAACCATTGCCAAGTCATTAATATAACTAATTCGTGTCGCCAACATGCCAGAGATACTTAACTTGGTAAATTCAGCATCTAAAATGGGCATAAATAAATATTGCTGCTGACGTGGGAATAAAGGGCGTAAGAATTCCTTAATTTTAATTTGAGCAACATTCGATGCAGCCCCAACAATCAACTGCTTGGCTTGGGCAAAGCTTTGTAACGCGTTTCCTTCCTGAATCATGTCGGGTAAATAGACCCACTCATCTTCATGCAAAATTTTTGCAAATTTTTCTGTCCCATGTAGTCCTAAAGTAGACGCATTGATCATCAGTTTAGGGTGAATAATGGGACGTTGTTTGATGTTTTGAAGAATTTCAATACATTGCTTTTCTTCAGCTGGGTTAAAACTGAAGAAATAAGCATCTGCATCTAATGGAATATTATTAAAGTCGCAGTATTTTAAAAAATTACTTTGTTGTTTGTTGAGTAGGTTTTTGACCGCTTCATCTTGCATATATACCTGTTCACTATCAGGTTTTTTGAGCAACATGCACCAAAAAACCTGATGTCCACATTCTGCCAACAAAGCAGCAAACACGCCCGAAAAAAGCGTTTGACCAAAGACTGCAACTTTCATCAAAACTCCTCAATTACAATTTGAGTTCTTGAATTAAGGCTTTAAACTCTTCACCCAATTTGGGATGATCTACACCATAATGTAAAACCGCTTTCAAATAGCCAATTTTACTGCCGCAATCAAAAGTTTGACCTTTGATCCGATAGGCTTCCACCGTATCGGTCGCTTGCAAAGCTGCAATTGCATCGGTCAACTGAATCTCATTACCTGCCCCTTTAGGCGTGTTCTCAAGTAATTGCATAATTTTGGCAGGTAAAATATAGCGGCCCACTACCGATAAATTTGATGGCGCAGTGCCGACGGTGGGTTTTTCCACAATACCTTGCATTTGAATGCTATGCCCTTCTGCAGGTATAGATGCAACATCGACAACCCCATATTGATCGACCATATGATCAGGCACAGCTTCAACCATAATTTGAGATGCTTGAGTTTCATCAAAACGTTGAATCATCAAACTCAAATCATTGGTTTCTGATGAATCTTTTACAAGAACATCTGGTAATAGCACAGCAAAATCATCATCACCTACTACAGCTTTAGCACACAGTACAGCATGACCTAAACCAAGTGGCTGTGGCTGACGTACGCTAATCACACTGACATGAGGCGGTAAAATTTCGGTAATTTCTTTGAGTAAATCAAATTTCTTTTTATGTTCTAGAGTGGTTTCCAGCTCAAAGTTACGATCAAAATAGTTTTCAATGGATGCTTTTGAGGAATGGGTAACAAGAATAATCTGTTCAATGCCAGCAGCAACTGCTTCTTTCACAACGTATTCAATTGCTGGACGGTCAACCACTGTGACCATTTCTTTGGGAATAGATTTACTCGCAGGTAGAAACCGTGTACCAAGGCCTGCGACTGGGAGAATGGCTTTTTTGATCATATGACTCATTGTGATAAAAATAAATTATTTACGAATTGATTCAGACTGAGAATTATTTTTGCTTGAAAAACGGACAGCTCCAACCTCTTGGTCCGGAGCATTAATACCTTCTTTCTTTAACATGACTTCAACTGTTTTAAACATAATGTTAAAATCAAGCCATATCGTATGAGTATCGACATATTGTACATCTAACTCAAATTTTTCTTCCCATGAAAGATTATTACGACCACTGACTTGAGCGAGCCCTGTCATACCTGGCTTTACTTCATGTCGTCGCATTTGCTCAGCAGTGTAGTGTTCCAAAAAATCTTTCATTTGTGGACGAGGGCCCACAATACTCATGTCACCCTTTAAAACATTTAAAAGTTGTGGCATTTCATCTAATGTTGTTGCGCGTAATTTATGTCCGAATGGTGTAATTCGTTGATCATCTGGCAAAGGATTTCCTTCTTTATCAAATGCATCTTTCATCGATCGGAACTTTATCATTTTAAAAAGTTTGCCATCTTTACCTGGACGGTCTTGTAAAAAGAATATCGGTGATCCCAACTTTTTGCGTACTTGATAGGCAACATATGCGAATATAGGAGAGAGTACAATCAGTGCTAAAGTAGCAATTACTAAATCTAAAAGCCTTTTAAGCATTTTACTAAAACCCTGTTATGTATTTTGTTTAAAGATAGCTTGATCTAAACACTTCTCATTTAGTTTGGTCTTGTTTAAGTCAAAAAACCATCCCCATTTATGAAAATATTTTATCGCACTTTCTAAGTGAGCTTTCAGTAATTTAGCATTTTTATATGAAGCTTGTTCATGATGATGTATCACCGTTGCAAGAGGATAGTAGATTGTACCAAATTTTTCAGCGCATCTTCTTGATAAATCAACATCCTCCATGTACATAAAGAAGCGCTCATCAAAACCATCTAATTCTAATAAACAATTAGATTTAAAAAGCATGAAACAACCAGATAAATAAGGCACGAAATAAGGTTTACTAAGATCTAAATCTTTCAATAAATAATTTTGATCAAGTTTCTCCGCCAACTTAGATGAAAATCTGCGTGCAAACAGGTTTAATGCACTTGGTAATAATCGCGCACCGAACTGATTCTCTCCACTAGGGTACACGATTTTAGGCAAGAATAGGCCTTCAGTACGGGTTTCAGCAAAATCTAATATTTTTTGAAATTCACTTTGAGTAAACTGAATATCAGGATTACAAATCAGGAAATAATCACTTTCTCTTGCATACTTTTGAATTGCAAGATTATGACCATATCCAAATCCAAAATTTCCTGCTGATTTCTCGTATATGACTTTGGGATGATGAAACTTTGAAGCCCAATCACTTTCATCATTATCGACAAGTATAACTTTTTCAATCACTTCGCAAGCACATAGGCTATCTAAGGTCTCTTTTAAATCATTGTAACTATGTTTATATATAACGATTGAAGCAAAAATTTTCATCTATCTAATATACCGAAATGGGAATTTTAAGTACTCGAAGACCAAGGATAAAATTAAAAAAAGTAAATTAATCTTATTATATCTAAACAATATCATATTTGCAGTAATAAAGCCTTTATGCATTGCATAAATGTTAGATGATAAGCCAGAATCACCAATAGGTTTTTTAAATCCACTTGCCAGAGGATAGTCTATAAAAAAAATCTTTTTTTTACCTTCATTGTTTATAATCCAACATAAGTAATCCTCGCAGTGACTTAAATTTTCATTAAAAGCTATAAATCCTTCTCTTAGAGCCATTACTGTAGGAGTTGCAATATATTGCTTAAAAATAAACTTACTAATCGATATTGATTTACATTTATTTTTTAACTTATATTTATTGAGGTCAAAATCACCCAAAGGTGAATACAAGTGAAATGTAAAAGATAAATTATCCTTCTCCATAAGATCATATTGTATTTTCAATTTATCTTTATCCCAGACATCATCAGAGTCCAAAAAAGCAATATATTTTGATTTTGATAATAATATACCCTTATTTCTTGCTACTGATGGCCCAGAATTTAGCTGAGAAATAATTTTTATATCAATTTTTGATTTCTTTTTTAATCTAAAAATAATATCAACAGTATTATCCTGAGAACCATCATCCACACATATTATTTCTCGCGGATATATAGTTTGATCTAAAACTGACAAAATAGATTTCTCAATAGTTTTTGAAGAATTAAAGCATGGTATTATTACAGAAACATCACAATACAAAATTCACCCCTTAAAAAAACCACTTAATTTTAACTTAAAATACAATAATATTCTTTTCAAATCAAATATATTAAAGTGATTCACTAACTTTTTTAATAGCACAAAAACATTTATTAACTTTGGATCATTATTATACAAGTGAGAAAACAAAATTTCTTTTTGATATTCATTAAGATGATGCTTTTCTGAAAATCTATTAAATGCTTTAAGTCCTTTTTCTAACTTAAAGTTAGATATCCTTTCAAAAGGATGAGATATATCATGAACATAAGAATATTTTTTAATATTTAAAGCATATCCTTTAGTTTTACTAAGAATGTGATACCAACATTCTATATCCTGCCACATAGGCATTTCTTCATCAAAACCTATCTCTTTAAGTATTGATGTTTTAATAAATACTTGGTTAGTAATGTAATTATTATAAAGTATATCTTCACTGAAAACTTTTTCTTTCTTAAATTTATCACCTAAGAAATTAATAACGAATTTATTTTTTTCTTTTTTAACGATTATATTGGAAAATAAAAAGACCGGAGAACTTTTACAATTTAAAAAATACTCAACAAAACTTTCTACTCGATTTTTTTCAAAGTAGTCATCATCATCCAACCCTGTTATAAAAAAACCGTTAGCATTTGCTATAGCAATATTTCTACTTTTGCACGCACCACTATTATTTTCTTTAAAATAATAGTGTAGTCTATTATCTTTTTTTGCCATTTCAACTAGAAGCTCTCTAGTACCATCTATTGAACCATCATCAACAACAATAACCTCTATATTATGATATGTTTGATTTAGCACAGAAAGAATTGCTCTTTCCAACAAAAACTTCCTATTATATGTTGGTATATAAACCGTTACTAATGGATTGTTCAATTTACCACCTCATTTTATATAATGAATTAAATTTTTATAAATTGAATAGAAGAAAATGTAACCTAACAACAATAAAACTCCATATGATAAAATACTAATCTGAAAAAGACTGAAATAAAACATAAGGGAAATAAATATTAAATATTTAACCCTAATGCCTGAATCAATAATAATTTTATTTAAACTAAGGACCAAGAACACAAATAAAAATACAAATATAGGTGCCATTAAACCAAAATCATAGTAAAATAAAGAATAAAATGTAGAATAGGCATTATAATAAATATCAGTTCTTATCGAGTACAAAGTGAATTCACTAAAAATCTCAGAGATATGTCCTTGAGGCAACCCACCAAAACCACTCCCTAAAAAATAAAAAAATGGTGCAAAAAAACCTTCAAAAACAGAACTAAAAGGATAACCATTATTCAACAAAATATTTGTATCAATTTTCTGAGACATTAAAAATGGTGGAATGACATGATATTCAAACAATACCAATAATTCATCCAAGTATGAAAAATAATCAACATCATCATTAAAAGATCTAATTAGAACAGTAAAAAGTGATAACATTGAAAAAATTATAAAAACAGGAGAATATTTTTTTATATAATCATACCATCTCCCCCCTTGTATAATTGTTTTGTAATACAAAATAAGCAAAACAATATACATATTAAATCTACCAGCAAAAGAAAGATTATATAAAACCATAGATATTAAAATGATATAAAATATAAAATTCTTTTTTTTTGAATCAATAATAAGTATTAAATAAAACCATATTAATACGGATATATAAAATTGAGTCATAATTGCAAAAAACATACTCCCATAAGCCTTTTCACGAATAAAACTTGTCGAAAAGTAATTACCCCTTAAATAGTCAAAGCCAAGCTCTTTCCCCATAAAGTATAGAACGACTGTGGGTTTTAAAATAAAAAATAAAACAATAATTAATAAAAAATAATCCCAAAGACCAATATCTCTATCCTTACCGCTATATTTTATTATATTTTTTTTCTCAGGAAAGGAAAAAAAAAGCATAGCTACAATAGAAGCTATATACAGACTAACCACCAAAAAAAAAGTTGTATCAGTATATTTATATGCAAAACCATCATAGAAAATATACATCAACAATTGAAAAATCATAAAAAATAGGGGTGGTAGCATTATATCTGCAATTTTTATTTCTTTCACAATATATTCCCTATTAATTTTCTACATTTAAATCTTTTTCACTCATCACTAATTTTATTTCACTTGATATAGGCCATTTTATATTTAAAGACTTATCATTCCACAAAATACAACGCTCATATTCTTTAGAATAATAATCCGTTGTCTTATATAAAAACTGAGTATTGTCTTCTAACGCAATAAAACCATGAGCAAAACCCGCAGGAATCCAAAACTGTTTATGGTTTTCGCCGCTTAACTCGACCCCTACCCATTGACCAAAAGTTTCAGAGTCTTTACGAATATCAACAGCAACATCCCAAGCACGTCCCTGAACTACGCGAACCAACTTACCTTGTGCATGTGGATTTAACTGATAGTGCAAACCACGTAATACCCCTTTTTTTGAAAGAGAGTGATTGTCTTGAACAAAATTTGGTATCTCTAATCCACGATCAGCTAAAGCTTTTTCAAACACCTGCTGATTAAAGCTTTCCATAAACCAGCCACGATCATCTGCAAAAACACGCGGTTCAAAAATCAACAAATCTTTAATCTTGGTCTCTACAACATTCATAACACAAACTCTAATTTAGATCATCTTTTAAGAACAAAGTACCCATTTGGGCACTTTGATTTTATTTCGCTTTAGCCGCATGTTCCGGATATAGTTTAAGCAAATATTGCCCATAACCTGTTTTCTTAAAGAACTCTCCACGAGCTTTCAACTGTGTTGCATCAATCCAACCATTGTTGAATGAAATCTCTTCAAGACTTGCCACTTTTAAACCCTGACGGTTTTCAATCGTTTGAACAAACTGACTCGCTTCAAGCAAAGAATCATGGGTACCTGTATCTAACCAAGCAAAGCCACGACCAAGCACTTCGACATTCAAAGCATTCTTTTCAAGATAAATGTTATTCACATCCGTGATTTCAAGTTCACCACGATGTGACGGTTTAATATTCTTTGCAATTTCGACAACATTGTTATCATAAAAATATAAACCTGTTACAGCATAGTTCGATTTTGGCTGTTCAGGTTTTTCTTCAATACTTAATGCCTTTCCTTCAGCATCAAAATCAACCACTCCAAAACGTTCTGGATCATTGACATAATAACCAAACACTGTTGCACCGCTGGTTTGATGAGCTGCTCGTTTTAACTGATCACTAAAGTGCTGACCATAGAAAATATTATCTCCTAAGATCAAGCAGACATTGTCATCACCAATAAACTCTTCACCCAAAATAAAGGCTTGGGCTAAACCATCTGGAGATGGCTGAACTTTATAAGAGAGTTGAATACCAAGTTCTTCACCTGTACCTAACAATTTCTCAAAGTTAGGTAAATCTTCAGGCGTAGAAATAATTAAAATCTCTTTAATACCCGCTAACATTAATACGGATAAAGGGTAGTAAATCATTGGCTTATCGTAAATTGGAAGCAACTGCTTAGATGTTCCCATTGTGATTGGATACAAACGCGTGCCCGAACCACCAGCCAATATAATACCTTTACGCTTTATTGAAGTTGTCATGTTTTTAAAATCTCATTCATTACTTGAGCTACTCCTTGCTGCCATTCGGGTAAGCGAAGTTTAAAAGTTTTCTGCAATTTCTGCGTATTCAATCTTGAATTCAATGGCCTACAAGCAGGTGTTGGATAAGCCGAGGTCGCAATTGGATTTACTTTTTGAATAGCTAAATTCACACCACTTTGGCGAGCTTGCTCAAAAATATATTGAGCATAATCATACCATGTAGTTTCACCCGTTGGTGCCAAATGATAATGCCCATGTAATTGTAACTGTTGTTCAGATGGCTGCAATGTGTAATAGCGCAAAACTTGTGCCGTAACATCAGCAATCAATGCTGCACCTGTTGGTACACCAACTTGATCCTGAATAATCCCTAACTCTTCTTTGGTTTGTGCCAACTTCAACATCGTCTTAATAAAATTATGACCATGTGCACCATATACCCAGCACGTACGGAAATTAATAAAACGCACTTGGCTATTTTCTAATGCAATTTCACCATCACGTTTAGTACGTCCATAATGATTTATGGGTGCTTTGATATCATCTTCAGCCCAGGCATTTGTACCCACACCATTGAATACATAATCGGTTGAATAATGTATGAACAATGCATTCTGCTGTTTGCATTGTTCTGCCAAATGTGCAATTGCAAGATGGTTAATCAGATCCGCTTGATCTTGTTCAGATTCAGCCTTATCTACAGCTGTATAAGCAGTGGCATTTACCACAATATCAGGTTGCACTTGCTTTAATACATGTTCAATCGCTGTAAACTTTGCAATATCACCACATAGACCATCGCTATTGATATACCGATCCAAAGCAATAACTTCGCCGAGCGGCTGTAATGCGCGTTGCAATTCCCAGCCGACTTGGCCATTTTTACCTAAAAGCAAAATTTTCATCTAATTAATTAAGCCTTTTCAGTTTGATATTGCTGTTGAATCCAGTTTTGATATTCACCACTCTGAATATGCTCAACCCACTCTTGATTATTCAGATACCATTCAACTGTTTTACGCAGTCCTGTTTCAAAGCTTTCTTGAGGTACCCAACCTAGATCTTTTTTAATTTTTGATGCATCAATGGCATAACGTAAATCATGTCCTGGGCGATCTGTCACATAAGTAATGAGATCTTGATAATGCTCAATACCTGATGGCTTATTCGGTGCTAACTCTTCGAGTAACTCGCAAATTGCTTTTACAACATCAATATTTTTTTGCTCATTATGTCCACCAATATTATAGGTTTCACCTACACGAGCCTCAGTAACAACCTTATATAAGGCACGAGCATGGTCTTCTACATACAACCAATCTCGAATTTGATGACCATTCCCATAAACAGGTAGTGGTTTACCCGCCAAAGCATTTTGAATAATCAATGGAATCAGCTTTTCAGGAAAATGATATGGTCCATAGTTGTTTGAACAGTTGGTGACAACTACAGGCAAACCATATGTGCGATGCCAAGCTCGAACTAAATGATCTGAACTGGCTTTACTGGCAGAATACGGAGAGCTTGGTGCATATGGCGTAGTTTCAAGAAATAAATCTTCTGTTCCCTCTAAATCACCGTAAACTTCATCAGTTGAAATATGATGAAAACGGAATGCTTGTTTTTTCTCTTGAGAAAGGGTATTCCAATATTGACGTGTTGCTTCTAATAGCTGATAGGTACCAATGATATTGGTTTCAATAAAAGTAGCCGGCCCAGAAATTGAACGATCTACATGTGACTCAGCAGCCAAATGCATAACAGCATCTGGTTGAAAGCTTAAAAACAAGTCATCTAGAGCACTACGATCACAAATATCTGTTTGTGAAAAAGCATAACGCTCCATATTTTCGACACTTGCTAAAGACTCTAAATTTCCAGCATATGTTAGTTTATCAACGTTCAAAACTGTATCTTGAGTATTGTGAACAATATGGCGTACTACAGCAGAACCAATAAAACCTGCACCACCCGTAATTAGTATTTTCATCATTTATCTCAATGCAATTGTAATAAAAAATTAGTTTTCACCAAACAAATCACGTGTATATAACTTAGACTGTACTTCTATTAAATCATCATTCATACGATTCGCTAAAATTACATCTGAAATATTTAGAAATTCATTTAAATTATTTTGGACTGAGTAGCTTTCATAATGTTCAACATTCAATGTCGGTTCATACACAACAACCTCAACATTATATTCTTTTAATTCACGCATAATGTCTTGAATGGCAGAATCACGGAAGTTGTCAGAACCTGCTTTCATTGTTAAACGATACACACCCACCACATTAGGGCGTTTTTTCAAAATTTCTTTAACAATAAACTGCTTACGTGTTTGGTTTGAATGAATAATCGCTTGAATTAAATTTTGTGGTACACCTTTATAGTTTGCTAATAGCTGTTTAGTATCTTTTGGTAAACAATATCCACCATAACCAAATGAAGGATTGTTATAATGGTTTCCAATTCGTGGGTCTAAACTCACACCCTGGACAATATCTAAACTGTTTAGATTATTTTTTTCACAGTAAGTATCAAGCTCATTAAAATAAGCCACTCGCATTGCTAAATAAGTATTCGAAAATAACTTTACCGCTTCTGCTTCAGTCGAATCCATGCAACGTGTTGGCGCATTTTTCTCGATTGTTGCATCTAAATAAAGTTGAGCAATCTTTTCACCACGTTCAGATTTTTCACCCACAATAATTCGAGATGGATGCAAATTATCATAAAGTGCCTTTCCTTCACGTAAGAACTCTGGTGCAAATACAATTTGATTGGTTTTAAATTTTTCTTTTAATTGTGCAGTATATCCCACTGGAATTGTGGATTTAATAATAATTGTTGCCGTGCTATTGATCGGTAAAATTTGAGCAATCACACTTTCAATCGATGAGGTATCGAAATAATTCGTTTCAGCATCATAATTGGTTGGCGTAGCAACAATAATGTAATCGGCATCTTTATATGCTTGCTCAGCATTTAAGGTTGCAGTTAAATTCAACTCTTGTTCACTTAATGCTTGTTCAATATAATCATCAGCTATGGGTGAATTTTTTTGATTAATTAAATCAATACGAGCAGAATTTATATCTAAACTAATAACTTGATGCTGTTTCGCAAAAAGAACAGCATTTGACAATCCTACGTAGCCTGTCCCAACGACTGTGATTTTTTTTAACATATTATTTCTCTTTAATGAAGTCTTTGAATATCTAACCATTGTCCCATCGTTTCTTGAGCTTTATCGTTAAATCCTCTAGCTATTCCAGCAGCTGGACTAAATGTTAACTCACCCAATACAACTCGATTATTACATTGAAAGAAATCAACTCTAATAAATTTGAAATCTTTGGCTATATCAGCGCAAATATTAACCATGTAATCGTAATCATTCGGTTTTTTAACAGGTTCCAATAAATTTTGTGGATAATCAAAATCCAACTCTTTCCAATCGTTGTCATAACAACGTGCTAAGCCTTTTTTAGTTTCTTTATTATCAAAACTCACTACCTTACAAAATCTTACTATCCCATTAAAGCAATAAAAATTATATTCAAGATTCTGTTCAGAAAAATCTAAAAATTCTTCAGCAATTATTTTAGGTAAAATTTTGGAGTAATGTTTTTCTAATGAAAGCATACCAAAATCTAATTTCAACCAGTTGTTAAATGTATTCTTTAATTCTAAATAATTTAGATCTTTCTTATTTTCACAAAAAAAATTAGTTCCCGAAGCATTATTTGTTTTTAATACAAATTTATTCGGAAGACTATCAAAAACAATTTCATCAAAAGTATCCCAAGATCCTAGCAACTTTGCATTAATCCCTTCAAGACCTTTATTTTCAAGATAAGAAGATAACAAAAATTTATCTGCACATTTAATAGCCAGCTCATTTTCAGGTAGGTCATATAATTTCAACCATTGAATCTTTTCATCAAATGTTTTTGGATTTTTTATATTTAGATATTTTTTGGTCACTTTAAAATAAAATAATTTCAAAAAAAATATAGGAAAATTTCTACGCAAAAAATCTTTTAAAAAATCTTTCATTTAACACCCTTATTTGATCTATAGAGAAAATTCAAATGTGTTTTCAAAATTAATCTATTGTTAAAAAAATAATTTGCAATTGTTAACGAAATAAGTTCGACTATTACAAAACAAATAACTGCACCCCAAATACCATATAAATTAATTAAAAAATATGATAATGCAACGCTTAACACAGTCATAACAAACATCTTTAATGATAAATATTTATAAGCACTAAATACAATCATATAACGATAGCTAATTGTACCCAGTGCTGACAATGCGGTACCTATAACGATGTAAGGAAGTAAATCTGACGATAGACTATATTCAGCACCATATAGCCATGCAACGATCCATTTGCCTAACCACAATACACCTAAGAGTGCACAGCCTGAAATTAGAAGAACAATGATATGTAATTGCTTTAAAATTTTTTGTTGAACTTCAAATTGCTTTTCTTCATAAATTTTGGAAAAAAAACTTGTAATTAAAGCAAGATTTACAAAACCCCATGCTCCACCCAAAGTCATGGCGACGTTATAAATAGCTACTTCTGAAAATGATACATACTTTGCTAAAAATATATTTGAAATTTGTGTATAGAAAACAATAGATAATGTTGAAAAAACTAAACTACTTCCCGTCACAAATAAATATTTATTATATTTTTTCGTATGTGTAACCAAAATTTTCTTGTTTTTCTGATGGTAATAAATTTTTCTTAGTAAATATGGAATCAATGCAATTATAATAATTGGATAGATCATGGTGTAAGGTTGTGCTTCAAATAACACCAAAAAAAATCTTAAAATTAAAGCTACAGCTAAACCAATGGTGTTTGAAATAGCATTTACATAAGAGATTAGCTGACTATTATTATAAGTCGTGTAAAAATCACTCACAATAAAATAGCTTGCTATAAAATTACCGAGTCCAAATATAAAGGTGAGCGGATCTGTATACAGCCATAAATAAACCAGAGCAATTACAGAGACTAACACACAAAAAAATTGTCGCATTTTTTGTGTGGATATAGCTAGCTTCAATCCAGATTGAGCATTTTGGCTAAATCTTTTAAATAGAATATTTTGAGCACCAAACCATGCCAAGGTCTGTACAAATAAAAAAATAGAAGTGGTAAAAGCTAATTTACCAAAATTTTCAGGCCCTATATATTTCGCCATCAATGCATTCACAAAAATTAAACCAAAAATGGAAATCACTTTTTCAAGCATCATCCATAAGGAATTAGAAAAAATCTTTTTAGAAAAAACTTGCATTTCAGACTTCTAATCCTATTAATAGCTTAACTCATCTACTTAGATATAATTAGTAAGAGTTCACTTACAGATTTCCACACATTATAGTAAAAACCATCTTTGTTGTCTTTGTTTTTTGACAAAACCCATGTTTTAGTGTTGTTTTTTAACATTATTAATGTACAAATCCATCTACATAAGTTCGTAATATCCTCATAAGTTGAGCTTTATTTTCATCGGTCATGATCTCATTAAATTCATTATAAACATTCGATATTTCACCATGTTTATAAAATTTCTCAAAAGACTTCAAAATCCTCTCATGCTCTGTTTTTTCAACACCATCTTGATCAATCAACAATTCCTCATATAGCTTTTCACCTGGACGCAAACCTGTAAATTGAATCTCAATATCTCCAATTCCATTTTCATCCATAGCGCGGAAACCACTCAAGCGAATCATTTGTCTAGCTAAATCAACAATCTTCACAGATTCGCCCATATCCAATAAAAATACATCTCCACCTGTACCCATCGCACCCGCTTGAATCACCAGCTGTGCAGCCTCTGGAATGGTCATAAAGTAACGCGTTACTTCAGGGTCTGTCACAGTCACAGGCCCACCTTGTGCAATTTGCTTTTTAAACAAAGGCACTACAGACCCCGATGAACCCAGCACATTACCAAAGCGTACAATACTAATTTGCGTTTTTGGATTCGTCGACGCTAGGCCCTGACAATACAATTCTGCCATACGTTTAGACGCCCCCATAACATTGGTTGGACGTACCGCTTTATCGGTTGAAATTAAAACAAAAGTTTCAACATTTTGATTCACCGCTGCATCTACACTACGCTGTGTGCCAATGGACGTATTATAAATACCTTCAAATGGGTTTGCTTCAACAAGTGGTACATGTTTATAAGCTGCGGCATGATAAACTGTTTGCACTTTGTACTCTTGAATAATACGTTCTAATTTTTGCTGATTGGTGACAGAACCTAGCACTGGAATAATTTGTATATCAGAAGCCTGCAATTCACGGTCGATTGAATACAAGGCAAATTCAGACATTTCAAACAGCACTAACATTTTAGGCTGATGCTTCACAATCTGACGACAAAGCTCAGAGCCAATTGAACCGCCCGCCCCTGTCACCATGACCACTTTATTTTTAATATTTTTTTCTAACAGTTCAGGTTTCGGCGGTACAGGATCACGCCCCAATAGGTCAATAATATCCACTTCACGGATATCTGAAACTTTAACCTTACCATCGACCAGTTGGGTTACCCCTGGCAGTTCCATAATTTTGACATCTGCTGTATCAAAAGACTCAATAATCTCTTTTTTCCGTGCACGACCAACGGAAGGCATGGCAAGTAATACTTCTTCAATGCCAAATTTTCCAAGTTTTGCTTGCGCTTTTTTGGGTGAATAAATTTTTAAACCACTCAGTGACTGACTTTGTAAGGAGCGCTTATCGTCAATAAAACACACGGGCAAATAATCATCAGAACGGTTTAAAGCGGCCGCAATCTGCTGACCTGCCAGCCCTGCGCCATAAATTGCTACACGTTTACGGCTTTGTTTTTTGGCAAAAGTTTTAAGAGTAGCGTAGCGAATAACAGCACGGCTCCACCACATGTATGAAAACAACATAAAGCCATACATGAGCGGAATACTCATGGGAATAAATGCAACATTTAATTTTTTAATCGTGTATAAGGCCACGATTTGAATAAATGTTCCGATTAAAATTCGCAGCAGATAGTCTTCATTAAATGAACGCACAATTGCGCGGTAAATTCCGAGCAAAGCAAAAATAGCAATGCCCAAAATACCGACATAAATATACCAAGCATCCAGTCCTTGCATGACCTGTACATTGGGACGCGCCAAACGTATGGCATAAGACAGCCACATCATTAACGGTAAAACACAGATATCCATCAGCACCAAAACGATTTGTTTTTGGCGACGCGGTAATGATGCTATAGAACGGATAAAGTCTTTCACAAGATGCTCAAATAGGGTCAATAAAGCGAATGAGAGCGCATATTATACGCTCTTTTCAGGTTTAGATTTTTGCGATCACCGCTTGGATCGCATCCACGGTTTTCTGCAGGCTGTGCTCAGACAATGTTGGGTGTACAAGGAACATTAAGCTTGTTGCACCTAGCTGTTTAGCTTGCGGTAAAGACTGCGCAGGACGCCAAGGCGTATCATCAAAAGCTTTTTCTAAATACACTTCTGAACACGAGCCGCTAAAACAAGGCACATTCAATGCATTGATTTCAGCCATGATTCGATCACGCGACCAGCCGTTGGGTAATGCATCGACATTGACTTGAACATAGCATTTATAGGCTGCATGCACATATTCAACAGATGGTTTTGCTACAGTAAAATACGGACTATTTTCAAACGCCGCTTGAATACGCGCCATATTGGCATTACGTTTTGCAGTCCATTCTGGCATTTGTTTGAGCTGTAAACGGCCAATCACCGCCTGTATTTCCATCATGCGCCAGTTGGTGCCAAATGAGTCATGCAGCCAGCGGAATCCCGGCGGATGTTGCTTGTTATACACGCTATCAAAGTTTTTACCGTGATCTTTATACGACCACATTTTTTTCCACAGACTTTCGTCATTGGTAGTAACCATACCGCCTTCACCGCCCGTGGTCATGATTTTGTCTTGGCAGAAAGACCATGCGCCAATATGACCAATTGAACCAGCTGATTTTCCTTTGTACATTGCACCATGCGCTTGGGCACAATCCTCAATCACAAAAAAGCCTTTTTCCTCAGCCAACCGCATGATCGGGTTCATATCACACATCCAGCCTGCCAAATGCACACAGATAATCGCTTTGGTATTCGGTGTTATCACTGCTTCAATGGTACGGCGAGAAATATTCTGTGAATCCAGCTCTACATCGGCAAAAATAGGATTGGCACCTGCAGTCACAATCGAGCTTGCCGAAGCTAAAAACGTGCGTGAGGTAACAATCACATCATCGCCTGCACCGATGCCGAGGGCTTTTAGGGCTAAATCCAGTGCCACCGTGCCGTTTGCTACGGCAATGGCATGTTTGGTTCCTGCAAACTGTGCAAATTCCTTTTCAAATTCACGGCATTCCGGACCTGTCCAATAATTCACTTTATTAGAGAGAAGAACTTTTGATACCGCATCGGCTTCTGCTTGGGTAAAGCTTGGCCAAGGCTCAAATGCACTGTTTAACATGGAATTTTCCTAAAACTTATTGCTATGAAGTGGTGACAATCCGCGCAGGATTACCCACTACTGTTGCGCCCGCAGGGACACTTTTGGTGACCACGGCGCCCATGCCGACAATCGCACCTTTGCCAATCACCAAAGGCTGATCGGAGGTGCCCTGCTTAATCATGGCACCTGCGCCAATATAGGCATGGTCATGAATATGAATATTGCCGTTGCATTTTACGCCTGGTGCAAAGGTAACGAAATCCCCAATCACACAATCATGCTCGACATAGCTATATAAATTGGCATGGAAGCATTTACCGATTTTAATATTGGAGGTGATTGTGACAAATGGGCTAAGTGCCGAACCTTCCGCGATGTGCACTTCATCCATCAAAATGACGTTGTCCGCAGAGATTGACCAAAGCTGAATACTGTCCGCTTCTAAACGATTGGCAATCTTTTCTCGTACACAACTATTCGCAATCGCAATTTGCACGTATTTTGTCGATGCTGATTCATTTAAAAAGGCTGAATAATTCATAGCACGATGACCATTCACCGAACCGATTTCTGTTAAAGCATCATCGATAAAGACAATTTCAGATGGATCTTGTTCACGCGCCAATTGCTGACGGGCAATCGGCATGAGACTGCGCCCACAACCTGATGCCCCATAAATTGCATAAAGTATTGTCATTTTTTTTGTTCCGGTGTGCCGGTAAATTTACTCATGGTCGCCTCGCCTTCGGCGCTGATATCATCTTTGGCAAGCACTTTTTTTATTGTTTTCAACATGATTTTAAAGTCGAGCCACAGTGATTGGTTTTCCACATACCATGTATCGAGTTCGAATTTCTTTTCCCATGAAATGGCATTGCGACCATTCACTTGTGCATAACCCGTGATGCCCGGACGCACGTTATGGCGTTTGGCTTGTTCCTGATTATATAAAGGCAGATATTCCATCAGCAGTGGTCGTGGACCCACAATACTCATGTCACCTTTAATCACATTCCACAGTTCAGGCATTTCATCAAGACTGGTGGCACGAAGCATTTTGCCAAATGGGGTGAGGCGTTCGCTGTCGGGTAATGGGTTGCCCTCAGCATCCAGCGCATCTTTCATGGTGCGGAACTTGATCATTTCAAATGGCTTGCCATGTAAACCCGGACGCACCTGACGAAATAGCACCGGTGAACCTAAATTCTTTTTCACCTTATGTGCCACGATCAAATACACGGGTGACAACAGAATTAAAGCCGTGGAAGCAATGGTGATATCAATAATACGTTTTAACATTGAATTCCTCTGCCCCTTAGTCAAGATCTGTCCAACGTCTATTTACAGATTGACCTGCATTATTCATGTGAATGACTTTGGCATAATTTCCTACAGCCGTAGCATTTTCAGGAATATCTTTCGTCACCACACTACCCGCGCCAATCGTTGAATTATCACCAATCGTAATTGATTCCACGATACAGACATGAGGTCCAATATAAACATTATTACCAATTTTGGCTGCACGACGACCACCATTGGCGCCAATCGTTGTGAATTGAGATAAATTGACGTTATGCCCAAGCTCTGCTGTGGGATTAATGACTAAAGGTCCACCATGTCCAATATATAAGCCATAGCCAATTTTAGTCGTGGTATGAATATCGATCCCATATTGCTTTCTTTTATAATAATAAATGGGATAAGCAAGTTTTGCTAAAAACGTTTTTGAACTGGCAATACGTAACCAAAATGAAAAATTAAAGCCGCGATTAAATAGGTAGTTTTTAATAAACAATTTAAAACTGACTTTTCCCGTATAACGATATAAGTCGCTTTTGATGTATTTAATCAACATGCGCCAGACTCTAAATTGATATCGATGACTCCCATTTCACCAAGCATATGTTTATTCACCTGATGCACATCATATTTATTTAAAGCCATCTCACGGGAGCGTTGCCCCATCAACTCGATAAGTTTTGGATCTTCAATAAAATATTGCATGCTTTTCACCAAATCATCGACTGATTTTACTTCGACCAAATAGCCGTTTACACCATGCGATACGGTTTCACGACAACCCGGCGCATCAGTGGTAATCACCGCACGTCCCATTGCCATGGCTTCTAGTACGGTACGTGGCGTACCTTCACGATAAGATGGCAATACATACACAGAGCTTTGTGCAATGGCAGGACGGACATCACTGAGTTTACCCCAATATTTGAGACGACCATCAGCCATCCATTGATCAAGTTCAGCTTGGGTAATCGCAGATGGATTATCGTCAATCCAACCGACCAAATGAAATTCTGCTTCAGGATATTGCGCTTTGATGATGCGTGCCGATTCCGCATATTCACGTACACCTTTATCACCGAGCAGGCGTGCAATCAGCAAGAAAGATGCTTTGACCTGCCCTTGTTCATTTTTTGGTAAAGGCATGACATCAAAATCTTGCACATTTACCCCTGAACCATTCACCACTACAGTCGGTTTACTAACATCCAGTAAGTGCATCTCTTGGAACAGCTTTAAATCATCTGGGTTTTGGAAAAAAACTTTGTCGCTACGTTTGAGCGCTTGTGTATATAAGCCATGCACCAGCTTTTGAAACAGACTACGCTTGCCAGATTCCACATTTTGAAAGGCATAGCCCAGACCTGTAATTAAAGCAAAACGATGCGGTACTTTCACAAGCCATGACGCAAGCGTGCCATAAATCACAGGTTTGATCGTGTAAGACAGTACATAATCCGGCTGAATTTGACGGATCTTCTGATAGAGATGTTTTAACAGTTTTAAATCCGCCAGCGGATTGGTGCCTGTGCGCTGCATGGGAATTTCATGCAGATGATAGCCAAGGGCTTGCAGTTTTTGCTGCTCTTCAGGAAATGATGCAAACTCAGGCGCCATAATATGAATTTCATAGTCTTGCGTATGAATAGCTTCCAACAGTTTCCCGCGGAAATTTAAAACAGAAGGCAGAAAACTGCTGATCATCAGAAATTTCAACGGCTTTGCTCCCAAACTTGCATATATTGCTGACTCACTTGCTCAATACTGAAATGTGCTTCTACACGCTCACGCACGGCTTGTTTTAAGCTTTGTTTTTCTGCTTCTGATTTTTGTGTATAGGCTAAAATCGCATCTGCCAAAGCTTGCGCATTACGTGGTGGAACAATACTTCCTAAATCCTGCACAATATATTTGGCATCGCCAACATCGGTACTGATACATGGCAGTCCCGATGCCATCGCTTCCACCAACACATTCGGAAAACCTTCGGTAATTGAGGTCATGAGAAATGCATCAATGGATTGATAAAAAGCAGGCATATCCGAGATTTGATCAAGCAAATGCACTTTTTCGGCATCTAGCTGATACTGCTCAAACAAGGCTTTTACTTCAGGATTTTCTAAACTCGCGCCGCTGCCAGCAATTTTAAAGATGATATTTTTATCTTTCAGTAAGCCCATCGTTTCAAACAAATAGGGGTAGCCTTTGGCCGTGTGATAACGCCCTGCAAAACCAATCACCGTAGGCTGATTTAACTGTAAATTCGGCTGAAACTTATCGAGAAACACGCCATTGGCAATCACTTGGCTATTGCCATTTTTAAAGCCGAAGGCCTGATGCTGTTGCATGGATGAATGCGCACAATAAATAATAGCACTAGGTTGCTGTGACAGTATTTTGCTTATGCCCAACGCAATCTTGGTACTGATCGATTCATCTTTAGGAGAAGCAAGCGAATGATGAATACCCCAAACTACTTTTGGTTTTTGGGCTAAACCAATAATGCTTAAACTTGTCAATGCATTGGCATGGTACATCCAACATTGCACGGTTTTCGGTTGTAATTGTTTGAGTAAAACACGCAGTTTTTGAATCGTCCCCAGCGTATTGATTCCATTCCAACCCAATGCATAATATGACTGACATCGATCTAAAGTACTTTGATACACCTCGGAGGTTTTCATCAATGCAATAACCACATGCTGATAGTCATGTTCAGTTTGCTGGATTAAGCGTGCCAGCATCATCTCAGCACCACCGACTCCCGCAAAGTTGGTAATCACATGCACTATTAAGGGTTTATTCATGATGCAGACTCCATCATACGCAAATACTGCTTAAGTACGGTTTGCTTATGAAACTGCTGAATATGCGCCTGAAACTCATTTTCAGAATACTGTACATAATCTGCAAAAATTGCTTGTTGCATGGCTTGGGTTAACCCTGCCTGATCATTGCATTCTACCAATAAACCAAACTTAGAATTTTCTAAAATTTCCATTGGCCCGCTTGGACAGCTGGTACTGACCACTTTTACTTTTGAAGCCAGTGCCTGAATAAGAACGCCTGGTAAACCTTCCCAATTGGAGCTTAAAACAAACAGCGATGCGTATTTAAAATAGGCGTATGGATTGGCATCAAATCCCGGTAAATCCACCACGTCTTTTAAACCCAATTCAGCAACTAAAGCCTCAAACTCTGCACGCAGTTCGCCCTCACCTAAAATCAATAATCGGGTTTCAGGATGCTGATCATGCAAAGCTTTAAAAGAACGGATCAGAAAACCGAAGTTCTTTGCTTCAGTGAGACGCCCCACTGCCAAAATCACTTTATGGTCATCGTTCAAAAATTTGTGTGTGACTGGCGCTTGGAGTTTTTCAAAATAGGCGTCATCCAGCACAGGGTTATAAATCGTGCTCAGATTATTATTTTTATAGCCATAATATTCACGAAAATCGGCTTCAACCCCTTTAGAGACACAGACCACTTGCTGTGCCATGGGATAAGTCCAATTCACCAAAGTTTTTAGCACAAACTTGGCAATCCCCTGCAACTTCATATTTTTAGACGGCGTAGACACTTCACGGAAGATCAAACGTGTTTTGACGCCTGCTAACTTTTTGGCAATGCCTGCCACAATATTGGTATGGGTTTGCGTTGCCACTAAGCAGTCATATTGCTCAGCTTTCATTTTTTTTTTCAAGGGCGTAATGCTATTCATCACCCGACCGCAATTAAAATTGACCAATTCAATTTTTGAACTCACTTCGGGTAACAGCTTGGCTTTTTCACCATTTAGGTCACATACACCCAAATGAATCTTAAGTCCTTGTTCGGCCAAACTATTCGCTAGTTGAATGACTGTACGTTCTGCACCACCACCGCCCAAGCTTGGCAAAAAGAACATGACTTTATTCAACATAATCAGACCTAAATAACATGAAATGGGAACGTATTAATCTGAGAGTTTTGAGGCTTGAATCACCATGGCACGTTCAACGCGTGCGCGGTAATCAATAATGCCAACGAGTTCACTGTCACTCGCGCAAGTGCTTTGAATTTTGGCTTGATAATCAGCAAAGCTCGACACTACTTTAGCCGGCACACCAATCGCCACAGAATGATCTGGAATATCTTTGGTCACCACCGAACCTGCACCAATCACCACATTGGAACCAATACTCACGCCCGGCATAATAATACTATTTACGCCAATAAAGACATGTGAACCAACCTGAATCGGTGCAAAGTGTTGATAACGTTTGCCTTTATCATCTTTGACCAAACAAGTACTACCATCATGGGTAATAAACTTCACGCCTGATGTGACCGTGACATGATCACCAATCGCGACTAAAAACGGTTCTGAGCCCCAATTTTTAATATAAATTCGACAGTTTTCACCGACTTTGACCCCCTTTTTACGTGCATATGCCACACTGCCTTTGGCCATAAAATAAACCAAATCAAACAGCTGTCGAAAAGCAGAAACAATAAATGCCATATACATGACCTATGTCAGGTTCTAAAAAGGAGGAAAAATCGCTGAATATTTTACGCTGAAAATGCGCTTGAAGATATTCGGACCAAAGTCAGTATGATGACCTGATTTATAGATTTTTGATTTTCTTGACGGGACTACCGACATACACACCCGCATCATCCAGTGGTTTAGACACTAAACTACACGCGCCAATCACGCTGTTGCTTGGAATGGTGACACCATCTAAAACCGTCACGCGTGCACCGAGCCAAATATTTTCACCGAGGCTGACACCGAGTTTGGTAATCGCATCTTTAACCAAAAGATCAGGCTCACCGAACTTATGATTACTGGCAATCATAATACTTTGCGTGCCAATCCGAGTGTTATCGCCAATCGTGACACCGCCACAGCCATTAATATAGGACTTGGAATTAATGCTAACATCTTTGCCAATCACCACCTTGCCACCGAAGCATTTGATATAGCAATTTTCACCAATAAAACTGTTGTCAGCAATCTCAAGCACTGCACCTTTTTCAACGATTAGGCTGGCATGATCGCCAATATAAACATTGTTGCCGATCTTGACTTGGCCATTAATCTCTAGGGTACACGCTTTGCCGAAGTAACGAAATTTTGTGCCAAATGCCATGTTGTACATCACTTTACGGCACTGTGAAGCAAACCAATTCATGTATTTTAAGGTTTTAAAAAACATCACTTTTTGCTACTCCACACAGAGAATAAAATGGCAAAGTTATAAAAAATCAGGGCAACCGGCACGGCAAGCAGCATATAGATTTTATCTTCTACCAGTAGATACAGGCCGAAAAATAAAACGAATTTAATCAATAACTCAATAATCTGCAATCTAAACAGCACATGGCTACTACGCTGTGCAATCAGGAAGGCCGAACTGGGCGGATTACAAAAAATGGCCCAATAGCCCAAGGCCAAAATCTGGAAATAGGTAGAGATGCCGACCCAGTCTTTGCCAAATACCCATAGATACAGGGATTCTGGCAGCACAAAAAACACGGCAAACAGCGGCAGAGACAGCAGACTCAACAGTACACTGCTTTTCAGGACTTCCTGACTATTTTCCAGATGTTTAAATTTGCGGATAAAGAACTGGCGAATGGTTTGCGACATTAAATTAATCGGCACCCGCAAAGTCCGCTCCACAATGGCATAGAAGCCCATCGCCTGCACACCGACAAAATGCGAGACCACATAATAAGGCAAGTTATGCGAAAAGCTGTTCAGCAAGGCATGTGGCGTATTGGAATAAATAAAATCCTGATAGTGCTTAAATGCCTGCCAACTGACCTGATAAAGCTGATTTTTTACAATATAAATCAATATAAACAGCAGCATCAGCAGCGAACTGGCACTGTAACTGTTGACCAGGCTGATGCTCATCAACAAGGGCAAACCCAGCTGTACCAGCACCACAATCAGGCTACGCAAAATATTCAGTCCGGCACAGAAATATTCTGCATGCGCGGCAAATTTATAATTATAGATAGTTTGAATCAGGGTATTGGCCATCACACCGCTACAAATGGCAACCACCACAGCCGCATTAAAAATAAAACTTAAGATGATGGCACTGACCGCCACAATACCTGTGGAGAACATCATTCCTTCAAAGATCAGGCTTTTTTTGTCCTGCTCTTCCGCGACCAATAAGGCTTGATCGAGACGCAAATTGGCAATGGTCGATAAAACGCTGACCACAGCCAAGGCGATACCATATTCACCAAAATCCTGCACCGAATAAAGGCGCGTTAAAAAAGGAAGTGCGATAAATGTGATTATCGCACCTACTAATAAACTCGACGTGATTAAGCCAATTGACTGATATTTGGCAAAAATACGTGCAATCATGTCAGATTTTTAACGTACCAGCGCATGGCCAGCTGAATACCGGCATTAATTCGAAACTCAGGTGCATAACCCAGGGCTTTCTCAATTTTGGCAATGCTGGCTTGGGAGTGACGTACATCTCCGGCACGGAAGTCACGGTACACCGCATCTTTCGTATAGTTCACGCCATTTTCAACCAGTGCAGCCTGAATCGCACGATACAAATCATTCAAGGTGGTACGGTCACCGACTGCGACGTTATAGACCTGATTTTTTGCGGCATCATCGGCTGTGGTCGCTGCCAGAATGTTGGCTTGCACCGTGTTATCGATAAAGCAGAAATCACGGCTGGTTTCGCCATCACCATTAATGAATACATCGTCACCGGCAATCATGGCTGCGGTCCATTTCGGAATCACCGCCGCATAGGCTCCGTTCGGATCCTGACGCTGGCCAAAGACATTAAAGTAGCGCAAACCAACCGCTTTAAAGCCATAAGTTTTAGCAAAAACATCGGCATAGAGCTCATTGACATATTTGGTCACGGCATAAGGCGACAAAGGCTTGCCAATGTTTTCTTCCACTTTCGGCAATGCTGGATGGTCACCATAGGTTGAGCTGCTGGCTGCATAGGTAAAGCTGGAGACTTTGGCATCACGCGCCGCAGTCAGCATGTTCAGGAAACCGCTGATATTGGTGGCATTGGTAGTGATCGGGTCAGCAATCGAACGTGGTACTGAGCCTAGAGCTGCTTCATGCAAGACATAATCCACACCGGCACAGGCTTTTTGGCAATCTTCCAGATTGCGGATATCGCCTTCATAAAAGGTGAATTTCGCCCATTGCGCCGCACTGACCAATGACTGCACTTCATCTAAGTTATGTTGATGACCAGTAGCGAAGTTATCCAGACCAACAACCGTTTGATCGAGTTTCAACAGTGTTTCTAACAGATTGGAGCCAATAAAACCGGCAACCCCCGTCACTAGCCAGATTTTAGGGCTTTGCTTTAATTGCTCGCATACTGTCTGATATTGGCTCATCTTTATAATATCCTTATCAATTATAAACGAAGATCAGATTCAGACTGTGCAAGTACATATTTCAAATCATATAAAACATATTCTGCTTTGCCCAAGGCACGAATTTTCTCTACGCCCATCTCTTTAAACTGATGATGTGCCACCGCCAAAATGATGGCGTCATAGCTGTGGTCTGTTAATGTCGAAACAGGCTGAATCCCATATTCATGCTCGGCTTCGGCACAATCTACCCATGGGTCATAAACATCCACATTCACGTGATATTCTTTCAGTTCATTGACGATATCAATAATGCGGGTGTTACGGATATCGGGACAGTTTTCCTTAAAACTTAAGCCTAAAATCAGCACCTTGGCATCTTCCACCTGAATGCGTTTTTTCAGCATGCCTTTCACCAGCTGAGTCACCACATAGGCGCCCATACCATCATTCAGACGGCGGCCAGCCAAAATAATTTCAGGGTGATAACCAATCGCTTGCGCTTTATGGGTGAGATAGTACGGATCCACCCCGATACAGTGCCCGCCAACCAGACCCGGACGGAACGGCAGGAAATTCCATTTCGTACCTGCAGCCTCAAGCACCGCTTCGGTATCAATCCCCAGTTTATTGAAGATCAAGGCCAGCTCATTAATCAGCGCAATATTGACATCTCGCTGGGTATTTTCAATCACCTTTGCCGCTTCAGCAACTTTAATGCTGGTGGCTTTATGGGTGCCGGCTTCAATAATCAGGTTATAGACCTGATCAACAAAATCAGCGACTTCAGGCGTAGAACCTGAAGTGATTTTGAGAATATTGGTCACGCGGTGCAATTTGTCACCCGGATTAATGCGCTCTGGACTATAACCGGCAAAGAAATCCTGGTTGAATTTCAAGCCTGAAACTTTTTCCAGTTCAGGAATGCAGACTTCTTCTGTGGCTCCCGGATAAACCGTTGACTCATAAACAACAATGTCGCCGTCTTTTAGCACTTTACCAATACTCTGCGAGGCTTTGACCAATGGTGTCAGGTCCGGCTGCTTATATTCATCAATCGGGGTTGGTACCGTCACAATAAAGAAATTGCAGTCTTTTAAATCTTCTAAATTTGCAGTATAGGTTAAATGAGTAGATTGTTTTAATTCTTCAGGCGAGACCTCTAAGGTATGGTCTTGACCGCTCTTTAATTCTTGTATACGTTTTTGCTGAATATCAAAACCCACAACAGGCAGCTTCTTGCCAAATTCAACCGCTAAGGGTAAACCGACATAGCCTAAACCAATAATGGCAATTTTTAGGTCTGAGAGCTGTAGCATTTGAGCGCCTTTTAATTTATATCTGTATTTTATGAAGAATGAATCTTTCGGCAGCGATTCTAGCAGAAAATCATGAAATTTCTATTGTGATTTGTGCTCAAATTACTTAAGAGGAGCAACAGTGTATAGTTTTTTGCGAATATTCAACTTTTTAAATTTGGCGGATTCAAGCGGCAAGTGCAACAGTATAAAAACCAGACATAACTTCACTCGGTGTATACCAACCTAGTGTTTTTCTAGGACGATGGTTGAGTGCAAATTCTATCTGCTCTATTTGTTCGTTTGACACGTCATCAAACGATGATGATTTTGGCAGATATTGACGGATTAAACCATTCGTATTTTCATTTCTAGCTCGCTGAATAGACTTGTAAGGATCAGCAAAATACGTCTCTATGCCAGCATCAGTAATTCTTTTGTGTTCGGAAAATTCTTTGCCATTATCAAATGTCACACTATAAGCATGGCTCATTTGTAAACGATCTAATGCACAAGTAATCGTTTGAGAGGATGCTCTCGTTGGCCCTAAATGAACAATATGTACATACAGGCTCTTTCGATCAACGAGAGTCAATAAAGCACCTTTATGATGTTTACCAATCACCGTGTCACCTTCGAAATCTCCTAAACGTTGTCGTTGATCAATGACCTGGTCTCGGCAGTGAATACTTGTTTTATCAATGATTTGCCCCCTACGATCCGTGTTTTTGTAACCGCGTTTTCGATATTTCTTCTGAAGCCTTAAGTGTAGATAAAGTTTACCGCCTTTTGATTTATCTTGATAAATGTACTGGTAAATCCACTCATGTGAAGGTACACCCAGCCAACCGCGTTGTGTTAAAGCACCTGAAATTTGTTCTGGTGACCAGTCCAAACCAATCAAATAATCAATATAAGCGAAGGCAAATGCTGTCATTGATGATGAAGGACGGTACCGTCTTTGACTTGCAAATTTAGCTGCCTGTTGAGCTCTATATCCACGTTGCCCAGTATTTCTTTTTAATTCACGGTAGATGGTTGATCGTGAACGTCCTAACTCTCGAGCAAGGGTAGCGATTGAACTTTTACTTTTCAAAGTAGCATAAATTTCGTATCTTTCATCTTGAGAAAGTTGGGTGTATTTCTTCATTGTGTGCTTTCCAATTGCGAGTTGAAAAAGTCTAATGATTCTATGAATACACCTAACTTTTTCAACTAACTACAAATGTGTTGCACTTGGGATTTGAATCTGCGTTTAGAGTAAATTCACAATTTGCGATTTTTATCACTTTTCGCAAAGAATTTGACAGAATCTGCAAAATGATTACAAATTGCTATGTACCTATTTTACAAGTTCGGTAAAATGACTGCAATTTATTTAAAAGATTTTAAAAAATTAATAATGGAATCTCGCGTGCGACACTTTCAACTGGCTGTTTTATTGGCATGTGGCATTGCCGCCACTGGCTGTGCTGTGACCTCTGGCTTACAAACCTATGACATACCAAATGAAGGGGTCTATACCACCGATTTGGGTACAGCGGTCAATGTAATTAAACTCACCCAAGACTCAATGCTTGCGGTGCAGCCTGCAGTTCACAATATTCAACAAGACTATGCGCATTTATTTCATACACCACAGCGTCAATACACCTTAAGTTCAGGTGATATTCTCTCTATTTATTTATGGGCATATCCTGAAATTACCCCACCTACCAACAACATCAACAATGAGCAAGCGATTCAATCTAACGGTTATCAAATTGACTCGCAGGGTTATATTCAATTTCCGATTATCGGGCGTTATAAAGCGGCAGGTAAATCTTTAGCGCAAGTGAATCGTGAGTTGCGCAGTCAATTGGCGCGTTATTTAAAAACTCCAGATGTGATTGTACGAGTCTTGTCTTACCAAGGGCAGCGATACTCGGTACAAGGCAATGTCATGAAAGGCGGGCAATTCTATTTAAATGATCAACCTGTGAGTGTGTATACCGCTTTAGGTATGGCAGGCGGGGTCAATGCCCAACAAGGTGACAATGCTTCTATGACTTTAGTGCGTCAGGGGCGTAGCTATCAACTCAATACCGTAGAGTTGGAAAAAGCAGGCTTGTCATTGCACAACTTACTCATCCAGCCGAATGACACCTTGTATGTCAACAACCGTGAAAACCAAAAAATTTATGTGATGGGTGAATCGGGTAAAAACCAATCGCTCCCTATGCGTGATCAAGGCATGAGCTTAAGCGATGTATTGGGTGAAAGCCTGGGCTTAAACCCACTGTCTGCCAGCCGTAGTAAAATTTATGTGGTCCGCAGTCAGCCGAATGCAGCAAATACCGAAGTCTATCACATGGATTTAACCAGCATTGCCGATTTTGGTCTGGCCAATCAATTTAAAATGCGCAGCAATGATATTGTCTATGTCGATGCATCAGGCTTGGCCCGCTGGCAACGTGTCGTGAATCAGATGATTCCGTTCTCTAGTGTGCTTTATCAACTAGATAATTTGGGTAAATAATGAAAATTAATCACATTTTGGTGGTGTGTATTGGCAATATTTGTCGTAGCCCCA
This sequence comes from Acinetobacter sp. YH12136, assembly GCF_013418545.1. NCBI lineage: Bacteria > Pseudomonadati > Pseudomonadota > Gammaproteobacteria > Moraxellales > Moraxellaceae > Acinetobacter > Acinetobacter sp. YH12136. Next base: position 2,873 of record NZ_VPBV01000024.1, on the reverse strand, counting down.
TGGCAGAATACTTTTTAAAACAGCAGTACCCACACTTACAGATTGAATCTGCAGGTATTTCGGGTTTGGTAGGCCATGCAGCCGATGACAAAGCCCGTTTATGTATGCAACGTCACAGCATCGACTTGAGTCCACACGTGGCAAAAAAACTCAATGCAGACTTAATTAAAAAAGCCGACCTGATTTTGGTGATGAGCCAAAATCAACAAAAGCATGTGGAACAAACGTGGCCCTTTGCCAAAGGCAAAACCTTTAGATTGGGGCACTGGCAAAGTAAAAACGTCGCTGACCCATATCAGCACGATCAGGCCGTATTTGATGAAACCTGCACATTAATTCAAGCCTGCATTGCCGACTGGAAAAAATATATCTAGTTTCTTGATATTCTAGATTTTTTTGATATTCTACTTTTTTGATATTTAAACTATGAGCCAAACCGCCAACACCGAAGACACCATTGATTTAAAGGAATTATTTTTCTCCTTAATCGCACAATGGAAACTGATTATTCTTTGCGTTCTACTCAGTATCGTCTGCGCTTTACTGTATTTAAGAACTACGCCAGACACCTATGCAGTAGATGCCTTAGTACAGGTCGAAGACAGTAAAGGTGCCTCTGCAGCACTATTGGGTGATCTGTCCAGCATGATTGAGCAGAAATCGCCTGCACAAGCTGAAATTGAAATTTTAAAATCACGTTTGGTGTTGGGCAGCGTGATTGATCATCTGAATTTAAATATTCGCGTTTCGGGTACGGAAGATAGTTTCTGGAATCGTTTAATTGCCAAGCATGAATATGACAGTGAATATTCAGCCAAATCGGTACTATTTAAAGACAATCAAAAAAGTTTTGATATCCGCCAGTTCGATATCCCACAATATTTTCAAGATAAAAACTTAATTTTAAAATTTGCACAAGGCAAATACAGCCTCACCGATGAAGAAACCGAACAGGTGGTTTTTTCTGCACCTTTAAACCAAGTCAGTCAATTACAGTCTGAATTTGGGCTGTGGAAAGTCGCTATTTTTAGTCAAGACAGCTTTAACGCTACCTATAACATCCAAAAACAAAGCTTACCTGCTGCCATGAAAAGCTTAACCGCTGACTATTCTGTAGCAGAAAGAGGCAAGTTAACAGGTGTGTTGGGGCTGAATTACCAAGGGTCAGACAAACAACACATTACCCAAGTACTAAATGCCATTTTAGCGGCGTATAGCCAACAAAATATTGAACGTCGTACTGCTGAAACTGCACAAACTTTAAAGTTTTTGGAAGACCAGCTCCCAGAACTGAAACAACAGTTAGACGTGGCAGAACGTGAATTTAACCGTTTCCGCCAACAGTTTAATACGGTCGATGTCACCAAAGAATCTGAGTTGTACTTAACTCAAAGTATTACTTTGGAAACCCAAAAAGCGCAGTTAGAGCAACAAGTGGCTGAAGCTGCTGCCAAATACACCAATGAGCACCCTGTCATGCAGCAAATGAATGCTCAATTGGGTGCGATTAACAAACGAATTGCTGAATTAGACGGCACACTTAAACGCTTACCTGAACTACAACGCCAATATTTACAACTATTCCGTGAAGTAGAAGTCAAACAACAGCTGTATACAGGCTTGCTTAACTCTTACCAACAACTGCGGATTGCTAAAGCAGGTGAAATTGGTAATGTGCGTATTGTAGATACTGCTGTAGAACCGATTGAGCCAATTAAACCTAAGAAATTACAAATTTTAATTTTGTCGGTTTTCTTAGGTGGTTTTCTGGGCACATTATTGGCCTTACTGCGTAATATGTTGCGTTCAGGTATTAAAGACTCGAATCAGATTGAAAATGAACTGGATTTACCTGTTTATGCCACTGTGCCACGTTCACCTGTGCAAGAAAGCCGTATTAAAATTCTGAAAAAGAAAAAGAATATTCCTATTCTTGCGGTTAAAAACAGTGATGATATTGCCATTGAAAGCCTGCGCAGCATGCGTACTGCTATTCACTTTGCCTTAGGTAATGCCAAAAACAATATCATTATGATTTCTGGTCCTGCACCAGAATTGGGTAAATCGTTTATTTCAACTAACCTAGCTACTATTTTGGCGCAAAGTGATAAGCGCGTATTATTGATTGATGCCGATTTACGTCGTGGTTATATGCACAAATACTTTAATTACGACCCTAAGCCTGGCTTAACCGAATACCTGAATGGTCAACACGAGTTAGGCAGTATTGTACGCAGTACTGAAGTTGAAAATTTAAGCTTCATCAGCCGTGGTAAAAGTCCTGCCAATCCGTCAGAGTTGTTAAGCACGCAAAAATTTTCAGACATGCTCACGCACTTGTCTAGTCAGTTTGACCATATTCTGATTGATACCCCGCCAGTTCTTGCGGTAACCGATGGGATTATTATTTCACAATATGCGGGTGTGAATTTGGTTGTGGCACGTTATGCCAAGACGCAAATGAAAGAGCTTGAACTGACTGTCAACCGCTTTGAACAAGCTGGCGTGAAAGTCAACGGCTTTATTTTGAATGATATTCAACGTGAAGCGGGCGGTTATGGCTATGGTTATAACTATGCCTATGCCTATAAAGCCAATAAGAATGAGGATTGATTTATTCAATCTGCACTGCTGGTGCTAGGCTTCCCCCTTTGTCAAAGATGAGCTATATCTCGTGCTAGCCTCCCCCTTTGTCAAAGGTGAGCCATATATGGCGCAAGGAGGGGGATTAAAAAAATCTAAAACGAGAGATGGATCCGGAAATTTGAACAACTCCTATAAGTGATACTCTGCTCCTCAAATGATGTTATAAACATCAATATATGGAGTATTTTATGGCACGTAGACCAAGAAGAAATCATTCAAACGACTTT
>NZ_VPBV01000023.1:0-45567 GCF_013418545.1 Acinetobacter sp. YH12136 | reverse complement strand
TCTCCAGTCAGTGCTTGTCCTGACTGGAGTTGTTTTAAGGCTGTTTCAAAATCAAATGTAGTTGCCATAATGCATCATTCCTGTTTTTAACAGTTTAAGGAAATGACACAGTTTTTTGAACACTACCCGACACGATCATACAACTGCCGTGCCTGTAAATTATCTTCATGAGTCAGCCAATATACCCGATCACATTCACGCTGTTGCGCTGTTTGATTCACCTGCTGAATAAGCTGCTGAGCAATTCCCATCCCTCTGTACTCAGGCAAGGTATATAAATCTTGCAAATAGGCATAAGGTTTAAGCGTCCAACAACTGTCATGTTCAATTACATGCACAATTGCCACAACTTGAGTTTGATATACTGCAGCAAAACCATAAATATGCGTACTGTGTGGATTAATTAGTTTTGACCACGTATTTTGCGTAACCTCATCACTTAATTGCACCTGATAAAATTGCTGATAACCCTGCCAAAGTGGTTGCCATTGCTCAAATTGGATTTCACTTAACGCTACAATGTCGATGTGCTTAAATTGACGATCTAATATAGTTGTCTGCAAGCTTTGATATTGCCTGATTATTTTTGCATCGAATCATTTTACTAATTATGCACAATTCATATTATGCTTAGGCTATTTTATACACTATTTTTCAGCAATAAAAAAGCTTTACCCTACGCATAGAATAAAGCTGTTTTTGACGATACACCTTTTAATGCACCGTATTCATCGCAATAGATTAAAGCTTCTCAATCAAAATACGATCAACCTGCTTTAAGCCTGATTGCTTTTCATGGTTCTTACGGCGAATTTTGATTTGCTGATCTTCAGCCAAATCCTGTAACAACAACTCTACCGCCACCATAGCTTCAAGTGGTAAATCTTGTCCAATCCACTTTTGCTCACCCGCATCCATTAAAGTGACTTCATCATTAATTTGCTCGTACAAACTCATTTCTCATCTCACTCAATTACACAGAGGTTTATTCACAAACCTGACTTACACTGACAAAATTTGTTGGATCATCACATCGAATACCAAACAAATATGCAAAAATAAAAGACGTCCCTTTGCAGGAACGCCTTTAAAAACACTGGATTAAAAAATTAAGCTGTTAATTCTTTTACTGCAGCAACAACCGCTTCAGTGGTAATGCCAAAGTACTGATACAAGTCTTTTGCAGGTGCAGATTCACCATAAGTTGTCATACCAATAACTTTACCGTCTAAGCCGACAAACTTCCACCAGTAGTCTACATGCGCTGCTTCAACCGCAACACGTGCACGAATATGTGATGGCAATACCGCTTCACGATATGCTGCATCTTGCTTCACAAATTCTTCTGCACACGGCATAGACACAACACGTACACCTTCAAGCTGCGCGTATGCTTCCATTGCCAAGCCCACTTCTGAACCTGTTGCAATAATAATGGCTTTCAATTCACCTTTTTCTTCAGCCAAGACATAACCACCTTTTGCCACGTTCTCAATTTGCGCTTGAGTACGAGTTTGGAATGGCAAGTTTTGACGTGAGAAAATTAAAGCAGTTGGACCTTCGCTGCGTACTAATGCAGATTTCCAAGAAATAGCCGCTTCAACGGTATCTGCAGGACGCCATGTATTTAAGTTTGGCGTACCACGTAAAGATGCAATTTGTTCAATCGGTTGGTGTGTTGGACCATCTTCACCCAAACCAATCGAGTCGTGGGTATACACATGAATCACACGTTGCTTCATTAATGCAGACATACGCACGGCATTACGCGCATATTCCATAAACATTAAGAATGTTGCAACGTAAGGAATGAAACCACCGTGAAGTGCTACACCATTTGCAATAGCAGTCATACCAAACTCACGTACGCCATAATGCACGTAGTTCCCTGCTGCATTGTCCTGAACGCCTTGGCAACCCTTCCAAAGGGTTAAGTTTGAACCTGCCAAGTCTGCAGAACCACCCAATAATTCAGGCAATAATGGGCCAAATGCTTGCAAAGTATTTTGGCTGGCTTTACGCGTTGCAATAGTTTCAGCTTTAGCATTGGTTTCAACAATAAACGCATCTGCCTGCGCGATGAATTCTGCAGGTAGTTCACCGCTTAAACGGCGTTTAAGTTCTGCAGCTTCCGTTGGATATTTTGCTGCATAGGCATCAAAAGTTGTATTCCATGCTGCTTCTGCTTCTGCACCTTTCGCTTTAGCATCCCAAGCGGCATATACATCTTCAGGAATAACAAATGCTTCATCTGTCCAGCCTAATGCTTGACGCGTCAAAGCGATTTCATCATGGCCTAATGGCGCACCGTGACAGTCTTCTTTACCTTGTTTGTTTGGCGAACCTAAACCAATAACAGTTTTACAAATAATAATAGTCGGTTTTTGCGTTTCAGCTTTTGCTTCAACCGTTGCAGCACGAATTGCATCGGCATCGTGACCATCAACTTTTAAGACTTGCCAGCCGTAAGATAAGAAACGTTGTTCGGTATCGTCAGAGAACCAGCCTTCTACTTCACCATCAATAGAAATGCCGTTGTCATCATAATAAACAACCAGCTTGCCTAAACCTAAAGTACCTGCCAATGAACATGCTTCGTGTGAAACACCTTCCATTAAGCAACCATCACCCAAGAAACAGTAAGTGAAATGGTCTACAACCTGAATATCTTCTTTATTAAATTGTGCAGCCAGTGTTTTTTCTGCTAAAGCAAAACCAACAGCATTGGCAATCCCCTGACCGAGTGGACCAGTGGTGGTTTCAATCCCTGGTGCATAACCCAATTCTGGGTGGCCAGGTGTTTTAGAGTGTAACTGACGGAACGCTTTTAAATCTTCGATTGAAAGATCATAACCTGTTAAATGCAACAACGCATATTGCAACATTGAACCATGACCATTAGACAATACAAAACGGTCGCGGTTTGCCCATTGTGGATTGGTTGGGTTGTGATTCAAAAATTCACGCCACACCACATCGGCAATATCTGCCATCCCCATCGGTGCACCTGGATGTCCTGAATTTGCTTTTTGCACAGCATCCATTGCCAATACACGAATTGCGTTTGCAATACGACGTTCGTTAAGCGGGGTCGTCATAGGTCAGAGTCCACAAAAAATCGTTAAATAGAAGAAGATGAATAGAATTCAAAACAGCCGCTATTCTCTCAAAAAAACGCCTGAGGGGTAAAGCCTATGCAACAATATTTCCGCATTAATTCCCATTCAGGGTATTTTTCGTGCAAATTCAAAGACGTTTTCACGTTTATAACAACAAGAAAATAGCTAATTGCCGTGTTAAGCTCTATTCTTGGCAAAATTCTAAAGTATAGATATTTCAATTTATAGACGCAGGATGGAATTGTGATGTCGCTCTTGCAGCAACTCCAATCAAATGCCTAGCAACAAGTTAAAACACAACAGTATTCTGTAGAAATAATAGACAGATTTTAACACATCTTGAATTTTATTCACTTTTCACACAATAAATTGAATCACAGCCATCGTCCAAAATTTTAAAACAGCTTTTGAAAATGCAGCTTGATGCAGATAAAGTCAATTCAAAGTCTTTAAATTACCCATCTACAATATTGTTTTTAAAAATGATTCACCACTTAAAAACAAGGTGCTCCTTAGTTTAAAATTATGACAGCATACTTTAGCCAACATGAATATTTTTGAGTCACAATATAGTCATACCGATACTTTATCTATTTTTTAGCTAAAGATATGCGATAAAAAGTCATTGAATTGAAATAAATTCAGCCAATTTAGTCGTAATGCGCTAGTCCTAAAGTCTAACTCGATGTAACATATTGCGTCTTTTGAATTTAACTGTGATAGGACTTATGCGCGAGTACGCTGTATTTACCTCGGAATCTGTAAGCGAAGGCCATCCAGATAAAATGGCTGACCAAATCAGTGATGCCATTTTGGATGCAATCTTAAAAGAAGACCCTTATGCGCGGGTTGCTTGTGAAACGCTTGTAAAAACGGGTGCGGTTGTACTGGCAGGTGAAATCACAACAACTGCAAATGTCGATTTTGAAGCCGTTGTTCGTCAAACCGTAAATGGCATTGGTTACCATCATTCTGACTTAGGTTTTGATGGTTCAACCTGTGCGGTCATTAACATGATTGGTAAACAATCACCTGAAATTGCACAAGGTGTAGACCGTCAAAAGCCTGAAGATCAAGGCGCAGGTGACCAAGGTTTGATGTTTGGTTACGCCAGCCGTGAAACTGATGTATTAATGCCTGCCCCAATTTCTTACGCACACCGCTTAATGGAAAAGCAAGCTGAATTACGTCGCAGTGGTGCTTTGCCGTGGTTACGCCCAGATGCAAAAAGTCAGGTGACTTTTGCTTATGAAAATGGTGTGCCTGTACGTTTGGACGCGGTGGTGTTATCTACTCAGCACGATCCTGAAATTTCGCAAATTCAGCTTAAAGAAGCGGTAATTGAAGAAATTGTGAAAAAAGTGATTCCTGCAGAAATGTTCCATGCAGACACCAAATTCCACATCAACCCAACAGGTATGTTTGTGATTGGCGGCCCTGTCGGTGACTGCGGTTTAACTGGTCGTAAAATCATTGTCGATACTTACGGCGGCATGGCACGTCATGGTGGCGGTGCATTCTCTGGTAAAGACCCATCTAAAGTTGACCGTTCTGCTGCTTACGCAGGTCGTTATGTTGCAAAGAATATTGTGGCAGCTGGCTTGGCAGACAAATGTGAAATTCAGGTGTCTTATGCTATTGGTGTTGCAGAGCCAACGTCAATTTCAATCAACACCTTCAACACTGCAAAAGTGGCAGATGAGTTGATTATTGCTTTAGTACGTGAACACTTCGATTTACGTCCATACGGCATTACCAACATGTTGAACCTGTTACAACCAATGTATAAACAGACTGCAGCTTATGGCCACTTTGGTCGTCAAGGTTCTGACACTGCATTTACATGGGAAAAAACCGACAAAGTTGAAGCATTAAAAGCCTCTGCAGGTCTGTAATGTAAAACTTTTCAGTTTTATCAAGCTCACTTCGGTGGGCTTTTTTATGCCTAAAATTTAGCTGTCAAACCACAATATACAAAATACGAATATGTTATAGTGAATCATTCCTGAGATTTTTTAAATACTCATCTAAGATAATGATGTAGGAGTTTATTATGGCGGTTATTCTTCAAGTCGATTTCCCTTCTGAAGGCCCATTTGGCGAAAGCATGAGCCAAGCGTACCGTGAACTTGCAGAAAGCATTAACCTAGAAACTGGCATGCTTTGGAAAATTTGGACTGAGAACAGTCAAACACAGGAAGCTGGTGGAATCTATCTGTTTGATCATGCGGCCAATGCTGAACGCTATTTAAAAATGCACACTGCACGTTTAGAAAGTTTTGGCGTGAAGAATATTCGTGGCAAGATTTTTGAGGTGAATGCTGCACTGTCTGCAATCAACCAAGCTGACTTCTTAAGTCGCTAATCTTTTTAAATTGCTCATCCATATTGAAGAATAAAATGGTGAGTCTCTTCAATATTGAAAAAACAGTTGAATAAAATCCTGAGCCATTTAATGATTCAGGATTTTTGAAATCTTGTATAGACGAAATAAGCGTTAAGCTTGGATGCAGCACTTATTGCGTACGAATCACCTCAAGCACCGATTGTTGCACGGGCACTTCTTGATGATCTTGCAAATAAACATGCACGACTTTAAACACAACGGCTGCTGCCAAGCATGCCAAAATACAGAATAACCAGAAACCATAAGGACTACGAATATTGTGTGAACCACAAGTACCACATTCTTTTTCTGATGATTCCACCACCCGATTGCAACATGCGCAACGATACTGATGATACAGCATAGGTATTCTCCTACTTCACTGTAATTCTTGTTTTTATTGTTACACCATCTACCCTGATGCAGTGTAATTTTGTTTAAGCAACTGTGACACTTTGTAGCCTGCATCCTTTGGATGATTTAACTGACACAATCGCTTGTGAATTAGAATGTCAAAGTTCTGCTATTCGCGCAAATCGTATTTTTGAATAAACAGTCACTTTATCCATCTAAAATAGGTATGCCATGCTAAAATTCTGCATGCTCGATTACTTGAAGTTTAGACTCAAGCTTGGCTTTCAGCACATATTTTTTTATTACACGGAGTAAAGTTAAAGTGGTGCAACTCATTAAAAAAGGTGGCTTGCGTGAACGTGCCAACCGTAGCCGTAAATATCAAGGTTCGGAAAATACCGAAGCAACTTTGCGATCAAACCGTACTTATCAACCCAATCATTTAGATAAAACTGAAAACACGACTAAAACCGAAATTCCGAATAAAAAATCGTCAAACTTGGCTTTTGACGACATCAAAGCGTCTGATTAATTGACATTAAAACTTATGTTTTAAAACATACGTAGTGCATCTAACCACAACCACACAGCAAACAATAAAAATAATCCGCCCGAGACCATATCAATATAACTGCCTGAACGCTGATATAACTTTTTCATTTTTGGTGTAGAAAGTAGCAACATAAATAGTGTAAATGTCACAAAAGTTTGGATTGGAATAATCACTGCCAATTGGGCTTTCAAAGATGCACTTGCCGATGAACTCAACGCCAAAGCAAATACACTACTAAAATAAATTAAGGTTTTCGGATTAGATAAATTGGTGAATAGCCCCAATAAAAAGTAGTTTTTTGCGGCTGGAATTTGCACTTGAGTATCATCAAACTGTTTGCGCTGCTGCCAACTATGCCAACCGCCCGACAACATGCCCCATCCCATTTTGGCAAGAAATAAACCGCCAATCAGCATTAAGACTTGCTGAATCCAAGGAAATTGCTGCACCAAAACCGTAAAACCTAATAAGGTCAGCACCACCCACACCACAATCCCCGATGAAATGCCCGCAATAATCTGCAAGGTATTACGGCGGGTATTGCTGGCTGCACTTTTGGCAATTAATAAAACATCTGGTCCTGGACTAAGCTGTGCCACAAAATGCAGCGCACAAATGGTGAATAACAAAGACATAAATACATCAGGAGAATTGAAAATCCGATTATACCTTGTGCGGTAGGAGAATAAATAAGGCTTTAAATGCACACCTCAATGTTTAAACACTCACGTGCATATTCACCAAAAAATACCCATAAAAAAAACCGAATCAGCACGATTCGGTTTGATATCAAGCATCACCTATATTATTTAGGTGGATTGACATCTTTCATTTCAATTTTTTTCGCATCGGGGGTAATTTCACGTGCTTCACCATCAATAATACTGGAATCACGACCACCACCCTGCTGATTTTGCATGTCTTGCATTTGGCGTATTAAATCTGCAAACGGGTTTTGACCTGCTCCGCCCATGCCATTCATATCGCCCATCATGCCACCCATCATTTGATCCATCATGGCTTGCTGACGTTTCATCATGGCTTTCATCATTGCCGCTTTAAAGGCATTTTGTACGGCAGGAATCATCACCAGCAATGCCAAAACATCGCTGATTAATCCTGGAATCATCAATAAAAAACCCGCAAAAATTTTAGGTAAATTATTACTCAGCGCAGGATCGGCACTCATCTGCCCCATTTGCATTTGCTGCATTTGTGGCATCACGCCTGCAGAATATTTACGAATCAGGTTCAAACCAATGAAGAAAGCAGCGACAAACCAAAAGAACACGTACCACATGCTCCCCACTAGGTCGCCCACACCAATCCAGACGAAGACTTCAAGAACTAAGCCAATTAGAACAATAAGAAATAATTTCATGAAAATTAATCTAATCTCAACAAAATAAATAAAATGCAGTAACCAAGTGCTTCATCGGGATCAAGCTTTTTTGATTCGCTGTTGTTTCAATATGGGCATTATTGTATTTTTAAAGGTTAAGTCTGTCATTAATATTTTCATCATCACCCAATAACAGACTTAATACGTCTATATATTCAAACGATAAAGATAAAAATATGCGGCGTAAGCCAATAATAACCACAACGCAATAAAAACTGATGCTGCAATATAACTGCTCGGTTTTTGACTGATCGCATCGGCTTGTAAGCGACAACGCTGCATTACTTCAGCAGGTACTAAACGCAATACCAACATGATGCCCAATGGCACTAAAATCAGGTCATCTAAATAACCCAAAACAGGTATAAAGTCTGGAATTAAATCAATGGGAGAAATGGCATAAGCAGCGACCAACAATGCCAAAAGCTTTGCCATAAACGGTGTTTCAGGATCACGTGCGACAAACCAAACCGCATAAACATTTCGTTTAATTTGCTTCGCCCACTGTTTTAGCCTATCAATCCACTTCATTGCCACTCTCATTTGCTACCGTATATAAAATATACACCTCAAAACTTAAAATAAAATGAAGTCCAAAATTGAAAATGTGGCGTGGGATACATTCCAATGGTTTAAACAGCAGCTTACTGACCGAATGTTTTGAAATTACTCCACACAAAAGAGATTTAAACTCCTATAATTCAACTTGATGTAATTTTTTAAGGCTTGGCATGTCACTTATTATTGGAATCGACCCTGGTTCTCGTCTAACGGGCTACGGCATTATTGAACGTGATGGCGCTAAATTACGTTTTGTAGATGCAGGAACCATTCGCACCGAAACCAGTGAAATGCCTGAACGCTTAAAACGGATTTTTGCAGGGATTGAACGGATTGTGAAATTTCATGGCCCGACTGAAGCTGCAGTTGAACAAGTGTTTATGGCGCAAAACCCAGACTCTGCCTTGAAATTGGGACAGGCTCGTGGTGCAGCGATTGCCGCTTTGGTGAATTTAGATTTACAAGTGGCGGAATATACCGCCCGTCAAATTAAACAATCTGTCGTGGGTTATGGCGCTGCCGATAAAGAACAAGTACAAATGATGGTCATGAAACTATTAAATCTATCCATTAAACCACAACAAGATGCTGCCGATGCTTTGGCTGCTGCAATTTGCCATGCTCATGCATCAGGCAGCATGACCAAATTGGCTGTGCTCAATGCCTTGGGCGGTATGGCTCGCGGGCGCAGTCGCTCAAGCTCCAGACGTCGCTAAATCAGCATCGCCATCGCTTATATTTTACCGATTCACAACCTGATAAATCGCTTGGCTCATGTGCTGTGCCTGTAAACCGCGCATGCCCTGCTGTGCCAATACATCCCCCGCCAAGGCATGTAACATGACAATTTCATGCAATTGAATTTTATGATGAAACTGGGCTTTTAAACTGGCAATCATGCCTGCCAACACATCGCCCATACCACCTGTACCCATACCAGGATTGCCTGCGGTACAAATCCACAATGAACTTGCTTGCGGTTCTGTAGATGCAGCTTGCAAAGTCAAACTACCTGAACCTTTTAACACCCAATCGCCTGCATAGCGTTGCTGCAATTGCTGAATCGCGGCAATACGGTCTGCTTCAATGGCTGCAACCGTAGTATTGAGCAAGGTCGCAGCTTCACCTGAATGTGGTGTGGCATAACTGTTCGGTTTTAGTTGGGCTGGATGATGCGATGAATGCGCTTGTTTCGCCAAAAACCACAAGGCATCGGCATCGTAAACTACTTCTACCTCGGACTGATTTAGTGCGGCAAACCAGTCTGCATAATGCTGTTCTGCCCAAGCATCTCGTCCTAGTCCCATCCCTAAACTCACGGCATCGACCTGTGAAATTAAGTGCTGAATTTCTGCACCTGTCAGTGCGTCTATATCCCGCAACATTAAATTCGGCGCACGGCTTAATATCGCCACATGATGTTTGGCATGACAGACCACAGTCACTTTCCCTGCACCTGCGCTTGATGCGGCTTCTGCAGCCATCATCACCGCACCACCCATTTGCGCATGTCCGCCCACAATCAACACATGCCCATAACTGCCTTTGTGTCCAAAAGCCTGCCGTGCGGGTAATTGAATCAAATGTGGTGTGAGTTGGGCCAACGCTTTGAGTTCTGCATCGGCTGGAATCAAATCCAGCACATCGACCAGTCCAGTATATTCCTGTGCCTGCCCTGTAAATAACCCTGCTTTCAAACCCAAAGCTGTAAAGGTGTAATCGGCTTTAATTGCACATGGCAATGGCTGCCCCGTGTTGGCATTTAAACCGCTTGGAATATCAACCGCAATTTTTAAACCCGCTTGTTGATTCATTGCGTGAATAAGCGACTGCCACTCATCATTTAAAGGACGATCTAAACCAATACCAAATAATGCATCAATATAGCAGTCATAACTTTGTTGAAATGCAAAACCTTGAATTATATTGACTTGTTCTGCCTGAGCTTCTAAAAAAGCCTGATGTAAATCTGCCGATGAACCGCGTATTGCGGCATAAATATCGACTTGAAAACCTGCTTGTTTTAAATATTTTGCAGTTAAATAGCCATCACCTGCGTTATTGCCTTGTCCACAACACACGGCAATTTTTTGTATTGTAGATGGCTGTGCGGCAAAAATTTTGCGAATTTGTAAATGCAGTGTCCACGCCACTTGCTGCATTAAACCGTAAGAACTATTTTGACGGGCAAACCAGCGCTGCTCCCACGCTTGAATACTTTGACTATGATAAACAGGGCTATGGTACACTTGCTGCGGCATTTTCTTCCCTTCTATTTTGTTATGGCAACATCCACCACTTCAGCACATATTTCTCTGCATCAAGACGATCCAGCCGCCTTGAAAGCGTGGATTAAAGCTCAAGCTTTGGCGCTTGGTTTTGCTGATTGTGTCATTGCCAAACCAGATGCTCAAGCAGAATTAGCACGTTTTCAGGAATATTTAAAACGTGGCTATCATGGGGATATGAAGTTTCTGGAAGAAAATTTAGACAAGCGCGCCAATCCCACACTATTAGTCCCGAATACCAAAAGCATTATTTGTGTGCGCATGAATTATTTGGTGGAAACACCACGTCCACGACATATTCCCGATGCACCTAACTCTGCAATTATAGCCCGTTATGCACGTGGACGCGATTATCACAAAGTCATGCGCGGACGCCTAAAAACCCTTGCCACCCGTATTCGTGAAAAAGTGGGCGAGTTTGAATCACGCCCCTTTGCCGACTCAGCCCCAATTTTTGAAAAGTCGCTTGCAGAAAGTGCAGGCATGGGTTGGACAGGCAAACACACATTACTAATTCATAAAAAATCTGGGTCTTTTTTTGTATTGGGTGAGCTGTTTACTTCACTAGATTTACCTTTTGATGCACCTGCAACTCCGCATTGCGGCTCTTGCACAGCCTGCATCGACATTTGCCCAACGCAAGCCATTGTTGAACCTTATATGTTAGATGCGCGTAAATGTATTGCTTATTTGACCATTGAATATCAGGGTATCATTCCTGAAGAATTACGTCGTGGCATTGGTAATCGGGTGTTTGGTTGTGATGATTGCCAACTGATTTGCCCGTGGAATAGCTTTGCTCAAGTCACCACGGTGGAGGATTTTCATCCCCGACATGCCTTAGATCAGGTCAGCTTGCTAGATTTATGGCAATGGGATGAAAGCACATTTTTAGCCAAAACCGAAGGTAGTCCATTACGTCGTACAGGCTATCAAAGTTTTATGCGTAATATTGCAATCGGGCTTGGAAATGCCCCATTTTCAGCACAGATTTTACAAACTTTGCAGCAAACGCGTGCACAGCATAATGAGATTGTGCAAATCCATATTGATTGGGCGATTCAGGAACAACTCCTTAAACAGTCTAAATTTTAAACAAAAATCATATCCAAAACCGTGCGATATTTTGACTGCAGGTTACTTGCCAATTTATGCAGTTAACTGAATTTTAGTGACCAATTCATTGCAAAATAAAAATCCATAAAAATAAATTTTGCAGCTAAATAACAGTAAAATTGCTTAAGTTTGCGACTAAATCGACTGCATATTTTTGTTTCCACACTGTCGAATATTAGCCATGAAATTGGGAGATTATGCCTTTCTGATTCAAACTATTTGTGTATGATACAGACTATGAATAATAGGGATGATGGACTTTTACTTATGTCAGTACGCAATGATTGGACTCGAGAAGAAATTCAGCAGTTATATGAACAACCTTTTCTGGATTTAGTCTTTGAAGCACAGCGTGTGCATCGCCAACATTTTGCTGCCAATACCGTACAAGTCAGTACCTTATTGTCTATTAAAACAGGCAAATGCCCTGAGGACTGCAAATATTGCTCGCAATCTGCGCATTATGATTCACAGCTTGAAGCTGAAAAACGTATTGCAGTTGATAAAGTCATTCAGGAAGCCAAAGAAGCATTAGCCTCAGGCTCTTCACGTTTTTGTATGGGCGCTGCTTGGCGTAATCCGCATGAACGTGATATGCCGTATGTTTTAGAAATGGTGCGTGAAGTCAAAGCTCTAGGCTTAGAAACTTGCATGACTTTAGGGATGTTGAATCAATCTCAGGCAGAACGCTTAAAAGATGCAGGCTTAGATTATTACAACCATAACCTAGACACATCGCGTGAGTATTATCCTAATGTGATTAGTACCCGCAGTTTTGATGATCGCTTAAACACTTTGGATATTGTGCGTCAAACAGGTATGAAAGTATGTAGTGGCGGTATTGTCGGTTTAGGTGAAGATACCCAAGACCGTATTGGTTTATTACATGAATTAGCGACTTTACCGTTACATCCTGAATCTGTGCCGATCAATATGTTAGTTCCGATTGAAGGTACACCATTGGCTGAAGTAGAAAAACTGGATGTGATTGAGTGGATTCGTACCATTGCAGTTGCACGTATTATCATGCCAAACAGCTATATTCGTTTATCTGCAGGGCGTGAATCGTTATCCGATTCAGATCAGGCGTTGGCATTTATGGCAGGTGCGAACTCGTTATTCTCAGGTGAAAAGCTTTTAACCACACCAAACGCAGGCGAAGGCAAAGACAAACAATTGTTCCAAAAATTAGGCTTAGTGCCTGAACGTGCCAAGCCAACCGTTTCTGAGTTGTCGGTAGATGCGATGGCAATGGCTTAAAATTTTAGCACCCATCCAAATGTACAAAGTCCCTAAAAGGGACTTTGTTTTTTATGCAGCAAAATAAGTTTATGCGGCAACGCTTTTAAGAGGTAATTAAAATTCCGTAACTGGCATTTAAATACTGCCCTGTTTTAATAATATCTACCCCGTTGGCATGTTCTACCGTCAGTTGTTGCTGAATCGCATCATAATAAAACCGATCATAACAGTCCTGATGATGCAGCAACCACGTCAAAGTATCTGCTAGATTGTCATCTACAATATACGTTTTTTCTTGAAAGTTTTTAGCCATAAATACGGTCAGTTCAATATTTCTAGGTACTGGATTTTAAGCGGAATACCTTGTGGGATAAAGTGTGCGGAGGATAGAAAATTTAATTGTGCACTTGTATAAATCAAACTTCGTACAGCATGAGAAGTCTCCCCACCAAAAGAGGTGGGAATGATATATGTAGTTTTGAAGATGGATAAGTGCAGTCTAATCTATACATGCAGGCAAGACTAAGCAAAATATTCAGGCTATTAGCCTAAAATAAAAAAGTGAGTCATAAAGACTCACTTGGTTTTAATACAGATTCAATACTTAACATTATTGTGTCTTAGAATCCCCACACTTACGACACTCTAAATGCGCCCCGATTTCTTCCATTGCGTCATATTCATAAATATGGATACAGAAAATTTGCTTTAACAGTTTGATCATAAATGACATTCCTTTTGATTTTTATACATCACGTTTGTGATCTCATCCTGAGATACAAATGCCATCAAGGCTGATTGACATAAACTACTATTATCATATTTAAAAAAAATAGCAAATCTAATTTAGGAACTTTCCGACAAATGACAAATTCATCTGCATACTTGCTGAAATTGAGTGCATAAATAGCTGTAAATTCATTCGCTTATATTATTTCAATTTTCAGCGCACTTGAAACAAGAAAAACTGCTCAAAAGCTAATTTATTAAAAACCAAAGAATCGCAATAGCCAATAACATCATGCTTTCTGTTATTTCAATACTCGCACCAACGGTATCGCCCGTAATTCCACCTAAACGCTGCATAAATTTATATCGCAAATACAAGGTGCTAAGGATAAAAGTCAGAACGGTCACCAAACCCACCCATCCCCAAAGCACTCCTGCAAGCAAGGTCAATGCGATCACAATTTTTGTGCCTGTTTTAGGCAAATGTGCCTGAATAGCAGTGCCTAAACCATTGGCACGTAAATAAGGCGTGCTTAAAAATAAAACCAAAGCGCTTAATCGTCCCAATACGGGTACAAACAGCAAAAATGCCAAATACTGTTGTTCGAGCAATACATACAACGCAGACCATTTTAATAAACAGCAGATCAGTAAGCTCAATACTCCAATCGGGCCACTGCTTGGGTCTTTCATGATGTTTAAGCTACGTTCAGGATCACCAAAACCGCCGACCCATGCATCGGCAGTATCAGCCAGTCCATCTAAATGTAAACCACCTGTCAGCCAAATCCAGAGTACTAAAATTAAGCTGCTACTCAGAACCAAAGGCAGGAATTGCAATAGATGCGCCATTCCCCACAACACAGCCCCGATTAATAAGCCAACGAGCGGATAAAACAACAGTGATTGCGCATTTTGCACTGCAGTTGGTATCTGTTTTAAAGAAACAGGAAACGTGCTCAGAAATTGCAAGGCAATCCAAAAAGGTGTCATGTTTGCCCCTGCATGTGAATCTTGCCATTAGGATGTAACTGGAATGAACTCAATTGCCCCAACGCTGCAGACATTTTTAAAATATCGTCTAAAGGTTGTTTCTGCGCCAATACTTTGAGCAATTTAATTACCCCGCCATGCGTGACCAATAACACACGTTTAGGTTGTTGCTCGAGTTGTTGTAAATATTGGTTGAGATCGGACAGACCCTGCAAAACGCGCTGCTGAAAATTTGGCAAAGATTCTGCTTGTGGTGGACAAAACTGGGTTGGTGTCATCCAAAATTTAGCTAAATCTTCAGGGTATTGTTCATACAAAGTTTGGGTGGAAATAGCTTCCCATGCACCAAAATGCATTTCCTGAAATTGTGCATCAATATACAGTGGCAATTGCTGTTCCAGCGCAAAAGTCTGAGCAATCTGCACACAACGCTGTAAAGGCGAACTCGCTACGATATCCCATCGTTGCCCTGTAGCTATTGCCGTGTTTAAAGTCTGCTGCATGTCTTGCCAACCTTGTAAAGTCAAAGCATCATCGGTTGAGCCACGCAAAGTATGCCCCAACTCAGTTTCACCATGTCTTAATAGGTCTAGCATGATCATAAAGATACTTTCTCACCAATAACCGCAGCTTCGGCAAAAGTCGCCATTTGATTATGCAAGGCACAGGCCAGTTGGATAATGCCCAATGCCGCGCCCGCACCGCTGCCCTCACCTAAGCGTAAATTTAGATGCAGCAAGGCTTGTGCACCTAATGCTTCTAATAAGCGACGATGTCCATATTCAGCCGATTGATGCCCAAACAACATCCATTCTCGGACTTGAGGATTTAAACGCACTGCAACTAATGCAGCAGCACTGCTGATAAAACCATCCACCACCATCGGCAAGCCCAACTGCGCACAGCGAATATACGCGCCCACCATTGCAGCGACCTCCAATCCACCAACTGCACATAAGGCTTTAAAAGCATCATCTTGCACATAGTTCTGATGTAGAGCTAAAGCAGCATCAATCACCTGTTTTTTATGTTGCAATTGTGCAGTGTCAATTCCTGTGCCTATGCCAGTCAAGGCTTCAGCAGGTTCTTGTAATAAAAAGCAAGACAAGGCTGATGCCGAACAGGTATTTCCAATACCCATTTCACCTGCGACATAAATCGAGGCCTGCTGTGCGATGGCATCTTCCACACTTTGACGTCCAAGTGCCATCGCATCTGCACACGCTTGTTCAGTCATGGCGCGGGTTTTAGCAAAATTCGCTGTGCCTGCACGAATACAATGCCGCTCTACTCCTGCATATTCATACGCTTCCCCGACCGAGCCGCAATCCACCACTTGTAAATGCGCCTGATATTGTCGGGCGATGACGCTGATACATGCCCCACCTGTGGCAAAATTTTGTAGCATTTGCCGAGTCACGGCTTGGGGATAGGCGGAAATATTTTCTTCCATCACGCCATGATCGCCTGCGAAAATACATATCCACGGACGTTCAATATTCGGCTGCGTTGTTCCTTGCAAAGCCGCCAGTTGAATCGCAATATTTTCCAATGCTGCCAATGAACCTGTTGGTTTGGTCAATTGAAGTTGTCGTGCAATTGCCTGTTGTTTCATCTGTTCATTTGGCTTTTGACACGCTGCAAACCACCAAGTCATTTCTTCTCTCCTTTTAAAAGCATTGGAAAACCTGCGACACAGAACTGCACTTTGTCTGCAATTTGTCCCAATTGCTGATGTAATCGCCCTGTTTCATCGACAAATTTTCGGGTTATTTCGCCCATCGGTACAACGCCCAAACCTGTTTCATTGCTCACTAAAATAATATCGGCTTGCAACTGAGGTAAAACTTCGAGCAATGCTGAAATTTGTTGTTCGGCAAAGCTTTCTGCAGATTGCATCAACAAATTACTCATCCACAAGGTCAGACAATCTACTAAAATCACAGCATTCGGATGATCCAGCATCTTTAACTGCTCCACCAAATACAAAGGCTCTTCGCACAATTGCCAAGTCTGCGGACGCTGTTGTTGATGATGCTGAATCCGCGCCTGCATTTCTGCATCGCCCGCTTGTGCAGTTGCTACATAAATGACGGATTTGCCAAGTTGCTGCGCGGTTTGCTCAGCCATACGGCTTTTACCCGAACGCGCACCGCCCAAAATAAGTTGAATCACATGTGCTCCAAAGGAAATTGATGCGTGCTAAATAGCTGACCTTGTAAAGTGTGTGCCTGATAATAACCAAAATTTAAATGATGGATATCTAAATCGAAATATTGCACGGGGAGATTTTGAATACGCTGCAAAATCAAATTGGTTGAACACGCTGTTTGATATAAACCCAAAGTAATATGTGGATGATACTGTAAAGCGGCAATTTCCGCTCCTGCTGTGCTTAAAGCCTGTCGAATACGGCATAATTGCTGAGCATGATCTTGCACATCGACAAACAATGCACTGTTAAAGCTATTGATCCCGCCAATCTGCAATTGAAAAGGTTGCAATTGCAAATGTTGCAGCGCCTGCAATTGTCGCTGAAATTGATGTTCAACAAAGTCATCATCCCAGTGCTTTTTTGCTGCATAAAACCCACAAATATATAAGGTGATATGAAACTGGCGAGTGTTTGGGCGAAATAATACATCTGAAAATTGCTGTTTTAATTCTTTTAAATAGCGCTCTAAATCTAGATTTTGAACAGTCAAATACCAAAGTGCATAACGCTCACGCCCACGATGCCATTCAGGATAATCATGCTGCTGTGTTGGAATAACGTACTGATTGGCTTGAATAAACACGGGATAATTCAATGAATTAAAACAGCTTATGGTAAAACATTCACAACTGAATAGACATGAAAATCATGCAATTTGAGGTGAATATTTTTCAGTTTGGTATTTTAACCATCTACATCATTTAAATAATTTTGATTTTAATGAGATGGATAAAATTCAGAAGATGGCTGAAACAGGTCTGCAATGTTATGCTGAAATGAAGATGATATTTTCTAATCTACACAAGACACTACATTACTGTGAAGCTTTACCCCATCAGAATCGGTATAACTGGAGTTTATGATGCAACAAGAATTGATCTGTTATAAACAACTTCCTATTTGGAATCATGACTCAATTCCACAAGGGTTTAAAAAACAACACAATACCCAAGTTGGCACATGGGCGAAGTTGACTATTTTAAAAGGCGAATTGCATTTTTCGATGCTGCATGAATCTGGTGAAGTACAATCTGAGCATATTTTTTCCGTGGAAAATCAACCACCATTTATTGAACCGCAAGCGTGGCATAAAATTGTATCTGCCAGTGATGATATTGAGTGCCAGCTTAGTTTTTATTGTTTGCCTCAAGATTATTTTGTTAAAAAATATAAATTAAGCCCAACACATTCTGAAATTTTAATGGCACTTCCACAGTTAACCGTGGGTAAAGCTTTGGATGTTGGCTGTGGTACAGGCCGAAATGCGCTGTATTTGAGCCAAAACGGTTTTCAGGTGGATGCTTGGGATGTGAATCCGAGTAGTATCCAAAAATTAAATGAAATTATTGCTACAGAACAGATTTCATCTATTCAAACTGCTGTTCGGGATTTCAATCAGGATGCCACTATTACTGGTGAATATGACTTCATCAACTGTATCGTAGTAATGATGTTTTTGGCGCCTGAAACCATTCCTACGCTTATTCAGCACATGCAGCAAGCGACCAAACCACAAGGCTTTAACTTAATTGTTTGCGCGATGGATACTGAAGATTACCCCGTGCAACAAGACTTCCCTTTTAGTTTTAAAGCGGGTGAGTTAAGTGCATATTATGCTGATTGGGATATTGTGAAATACAATGAAAATCTAGGTGAGTTACACCGTACAGATGCTGCAGGTCATCGAATTAAGCAGCGTTTTGCGACCTTGTTAGCAAGGAAAAAGTAATAGTGATAAGAAGCTGAAAAGCAAGTACTTTATAACGTTAGTGTAGTGAAAGGTTTTTAACAGTCTCAATTTACAGGCTCGATCGGACCGCTTTGAGCGAATTGCGGAAATTTCTCTTCGTATCATAGTGCTCATTCAAAAGTATGCTTTGTTTGATATAGCGGACATTACCTTTTCGGATTTTATTGCCCATAAACTACTAAATTAAAACTCGCTTAATGTACCTTACTAATTATCTTTTAAAAATGCAGCTCTTCTATCCGACACGGTTTTCCGTATAAATAGCCTTGATAGGTGTGACACCCCATACTCTGCAATAACGCGCGCTGGGCTTCTGTTTCAACACCCTCAGCTATGACTTGCAGTTCCATTGAGTCGGCTAATGTTATAACTGCCTGAGCGATGGCCCTATCATTACTGCTATTGATAATATCTCGAACAAACCCTTGGTCAATTTTCAACTGATTTATAGGCAATTGTTTTAAGTAGGATAAGGATGAATAGCCTGTACCAAAATCATCGATTGAAAAAGTCACGCCGTGCTGCTGCAACTCTTTCATCTTAGCTTTAACATCAGGAATGTTATTTGCGAGCAACGTTTCCGTAATTTCCAGCTTTAGCAACTGTGGATTTGCACCTGAGGTTTTCAATGCATTTAAAACAGTCTGAACAAAATTATCTTTGCTAAATTGAACTACGCTTATGTTAACCGCAATGCTTAGGTGTTGTTTTTCGGATTCTAAAGACCATTTTGCCAGAGTGGCGCAAGCTTCCTCTAGCACCCACTCGCCAATGGGTACAATAAGACCTGTTTCCTCCGCTAATGGGATAAATTGCAGTGGCGACACCATGCCTTTTTCTGGGTGTATCCAGCGTAACAATACCTCAACACCAATACACTGCTTCAGGTGATTGACCTGTTTTTGATAGAAAAGTACAAATTGCTGGCTTTGTATTGCAGAGTATAAGTCGCTAATAATTGCTGCTCTTGAGCTTACTGCAACTTGCATTTGCGGGTCAAAAAACTGCACACCATTTCGGCCAGCATATTTAGCCTTGTACATAGCCATATCAGCTTGCTTTAACAAATCTTCTTTTGACAGATTTTCACTGTTAAAAAGTGTTACACCAATGCTTGCCGAACTATTGTAAGTTAGACCGTCAAGATTATATTCCCTTGTTAAATTACTCACGATTTTTTGTGCAAGTCTCTCAGCCTGGTTCGCTGCTAATGTTGGTTCATGACTTAAATCTGATGCAATAATAACAAACTCATCGCCGCCTAAACGCGCTACGGTATCACCTTGTCTCACTGAGTTGACAAGACGCTCAGCGACCTGACACAACAGCAAATCACCTTTATTATGACCAGCACTATCATTAAGGTTTTTAAAGTTATCTAAATCAAGAAAAAATAATGCTGAGAAGTTCCTTGTACGAACGCTATGATTTATAGCTCCCGTCAATCTGTCCAACAACAGACGTCGATTAGGTAGCAATGTTAATGGGTCATAAAATGCTAACTGGTGAATTTCATTTTCACGTTGTTTACGCTCAGTGATATCCCTGACAACACCGATAAAATTAACTTCACCAGCCATTTGAACTTCAACTACACCAAGCTCGATTGGAAACATAGAACCATCTTTGCGCAAGGCCTCAAGCTCACGAATACGCCCAGTAATGTCACTGACACCACGTTCTATATAGTTTGATAAGTAGCTATCGTGATGCTCTCGATGAGGTGACCCCATCAACATGCTAATATTTTTGCCAAGCGTTTCATCTTCCGTATAGCCGAAGATTTCCTGTGCGGCTTGGTTAAATGTCAGAATTTTACCACGACCATCAATAATAATAATGCCATCAAGCAACCCTTCAACAACAGCTTCCATCTGCCTTGACTTATCACTAAGCGCTTTTTCTGCAATTATTTGGTCATTGATATCAAAGTGTGTACCCAATAACCATAGAGCTTTGCCATCATATGTCCTTGAAGAAATGCGCCCTCTGGTGTTTATCCATTTCCATTCACCATTTTTGTGTTTCATACGAAGATTGGCTTCATATATGGGTATTAGGCCTGACATGTGCTTTTCAAGAATAGTTGCACAATAAGCCAGGTCATCAGGATGCGTTAGCCTTTCCCACGTGTATCTGTTTCCAGGTAATAACTCAGAAAGTGTGTAACCCAGTAATGCGGCCCATTTATCATTGATAATCAACTCGCCTGTTTGAATATTAAAATGCCATGTGCCTATATTGTTAGCCTCTATTACGGCCTTAAGTAAATTCTGACTGTTCCTTATGAGCTCTTCATCCTGTTTCTCTTTTGTAATATCTGTTTCAATTGCAATATAGCCGCTCAAACTACCACTTTCACTAAACAGCGGGTTACAAGCTATTCTCACCCAGTAGGAATTTTGCGCTTTTGAATAATTTACAACATCAACATTAAAGCCGTTCTGTTGAGCAAGCGCATCTCTCATTATTGCAACAGTGGCAGGATCAGTGTCGGGCCCTTGTAATAACTCCCCAGGCTTTTTACCCTGCATTTCTTCAATGCTATATCCTGTAAGAAAGGAGAAGGCTTCATTAATCCATATAACTCGACCTTTGACATCAGTTATTACCACACCATTGGTTGTCTGCCTTGCAACTTCAGAAAGGCGTCTTATTTCTGACTGCGCTTCAACTTGTGCAGAGGTATTACGAATGACCACTAATACTTCATTATCATCAATCTTTTTGTATCGGGCTTCGAACGATTGATTTGACTTTTCAAACGTGTAGTTATGATGAATCACATCGTTGTTACAAAAGGCTTGCTTGAGGCACTCTACGAGTTGATGACCTAGCTCATTGGGTAGTATCTCATGAACGGTACGCCCCAAAATCGCTTGTTGAGGTTTAAGTAAGTCAGGATGCTCTTTGCAAACCAAAAAACGAAAGTTTCGGTCAATAACAAATACCATATCAGGCAGTGTTGTCAGTATTGAGGTTGTTTTTGCCATGCCTTTTAAAAACTGCTCTTGAAGTCGAGCTTGATCTTCTTTGGCAATTTCATACTCAACCATGTCTGCAAATTCGCGCAGTTCTTGCTGCTCTTTTGCTGAAAAGTCTCTGGCCACGGAGTCAATGAGACATAGAGTGCCGATGGGTTGCCCACTTGTCTCTCGCAGCGGTGCACCCGCATAAAAACGAATATGCGGCGCGTGGGTTACTAAAGGATTTGACGAAAAGCGCTCATCTTTTGTTGCATCTGAAACAATTAAAATATCCTCATGCAATATCGCATGGCCACAAAATGAGATATCACGGCCTGTTTCACAAGCGTCAAGACCCACTTTAGATTTAAACCATTGCCGGTCACTATCCACCAAAGAGATAAGGCATATTGGCACTTTAAATACAGACGCTGCTAATCTTGTAATGCGGTCAAAGCGCTTCTCTGCTGGCGTATCCAGCAAATTAGTTCGCTGTAATGCAAGTAAACGAGCAGCTTCATCAACAGGGAATTCAGGTGCGTTCAAAACGTTACTCCAATAATTTGCTGCTTAATCGATTATTATCAATTGTACTGCAAGAATACACTGTTAAATGTTTTAGGCTTTCACTTGAAAGATTACCGCTTAAACCCTACGGTAACTAAATTTTTTTAGCTTGGTTAGTTATTTTGTCAACTTAATATTTCACAAAAAATTCACTATTAAATACATACTCTTTACTTGGAAGTAAAATGCTGAAATTTATGACTGAAAAAATTTAGCCAATGCTTTCAAGTTAGATTAAATAAATTGTACCAAATATAAATTTATATAGGTTCTTCAATGGCTATAGAGTTTGTTTCAAAATCAAAACTACCGACTGCATTTGGCGATTTTGAAATTATAGCATTTCAAGACCAAAGTACTGGTGAAGAACATATCGCTCTTGCCAAAGGCATGGGTACTATTTCTAATCAACCTGTACTCGTTAGAATTCATTCAGAGTGCTTAACAGGTGACGCTTTTGGATCACTCAAATGTGATTGTGGCCCCCAATTACATTCAACCATGAAAATGATTAATGATGCAGGTCAAGGTGTGATCTTATACTTGCGCCAAGAAGGTCGCGGCATAGGACTAACCAATAAAATTCGAGCTTACGCCCTTCAAGACCAAGGACATGATACTCTTGACGCCAATTTATTATTAAATTTACCAGCAGATGCTCGTAAATATGATATGTGTACCATTATGTTAGATTATTTAAAAATAAAGAATGTAAAACTCATTACAAATAATCCCCTTAAAATTAAATCTTTAACTGATTTAGGAATTAATGTTGTTGAACGTATTCCTTTAAAAGTTGGTTTAAATATCTTTAACAAAGCTTATCTTGAAACAAAGCAAAAACGCATGTCACATCTATATGATAATAGTGATTTTTAAAAGCAATCACTTTTTAGAAAATATCCACGTATAAAGCTCCATCTCCCTTTCGGGAGAAGGCCAAGATAAAATATTGTTTTATATTCAATTATGGTTTTAAAGAAGATTTATGAAAGGTGCCTGACTATTCTTTATTTTGTCTCAGTATCTGTGCAAAAACCGTCACTTTTTCTAAAGTCGCATTCATTCCCTTATTAAAAAAAGTATCGACAAGCGCTGAACCAATGATAATAAGATCTACTTTATTGGCTAGTGCTTTAACATGGTTTTCATTTTTGATTCCAAAACCAATTGCAACAGGAATATTAAAAATCGGCTTAATTTCAGTCATCTTTTTCTCAAGATTAGATAAATTGAAGTCTCCTCCTGTTAATCCATTTTCTGCAACATGATATAAAAACCCTGTCGCGCGCGCTGAAATTTGCTCTAACCTTTCAACTGGGGTCGTCGGCGCGGTCATTACAATTAAATGCATATTTTTTTCATTTAATTGCACCTCAAATTTTTCTCGATATCCATATGGAGCATCTAAAATCAATATTCCATCTATAAGATTTTCTGTTTCGGCGATAAGTGTCTCAAAACCATATTGCATTATCGGATTTAAATAAGTCATGAAAATTATTGGTGTCTGGTTATCATGCAGCCTGATTACTTTTACCAACTCAATGGTCTGTTTTACCGTTAGACCTGCATCTAAAGCCCGAAGATGCGCTGCCTGAATGATCTCTCCATCTGCCACAGGATCAGAAAATGGAATACCCACTTCAATAATGTCAGCCCCTGCTTGACCCAATTGGCTTAACAAACGACAACTTTCTGTAAAATTAGGATCTCCAGCAGTAAAATAACAGACCAGACCACTTCGATTTTCCAGTTTCAATTGCTCTAATTTTTGATCTAGACGGTTCATGCTGTAGCTCCTACAAGATATTTTTTGACCGTGTTTAAGTCTTTGTCTCCTCTGCCACTTAAATTGACAATAATGATCTGTTCTGGCTGCATTTCTTGAGCAAGTTGAATCGCATACGCAATCGCATGAGAACTCTCAAGCGCAGGAATAATGCCCTCCTGTTGACTTAAAAGCTGAAATGCATTTACAGCCTCTTGATCGGTGATCGCCGTATATGTAACACGTCCTGTTTCAAACAGAATGCCATGCTCAGGACCAACACCAGGATAATCTAAGCCAGCTGATACAGAGTGCCCTTCTAAAATCTGCCCATCTAAGTCTTGTAATAAATAGGTTAAATTGCCATGCAGCACACCGACCTGACCTTTGCAAATAGAGGCGGCATGTTCATCGCTATTTATTCCTTTTCCACCTGCCTCAACGCCAAACATTTTGACATTCAGGTCTTCTAGAAAAGGATGCATCAACCCTAGTGCATTTGATCCCCCACCCACGCAAGCAACTAGAGCATCAGGCAGCCTATTTTCTTTCAGGAGTATTTGGTTTCTGGCTTCTAGACCAATAATTTTCTGAAATTCTCTGACCATCGTCGGATATGGGTGAGGGCCTGCGCCAGTACCCAACAGGTAATAGGTTGTATCCACATGACGAATCCAGTCACGTAATGCTTCGTTCATGGCATCTTTTAAAGTCCCACGACCCTTTTGAACACTTCTGACTTCAGCACCGAGTAATTTCATGCGCTCAACATTCATTTGTTGGCGCTGAATATCTGTTTCTCCCATAAAAATGGTACATTTCATCTTAAACAGCGCGCAAACCGTTGCTGTTGCAACACCATGTTGCCCAGCACCAGTTTCTGCAATGATTCTGGTTTTCCCCATAAATTTGGCTAATAAGATTTGGCCTACACAATTATTGATCTTATGCGCACCCGTATGGTTCAAATCTTCTCGCTTGAAATATATTCGAGCGCCGCCTGCATAAGCTGTTAGGTTTTTTGCATAAAAAAGAGGACTAGGACGACCAACAAAGTCCGTTAAAATCTGCTGATATTCAGCCCAAAATTCAGGTTTGTGCCGAACATTATTAAAGGCTTGCTCTAATTCTTGAAGTGCTGGCATTAAGCTCTCTGGCATGTAACATCCGCCAAATTTACCAAAAAATCCTAAGTCATCAGGACCATTACCTGTATAAGGGGTTGTCATCTCATATCTCTTTTACTATCAAAACTTGTTCGATCTTAAAATATTTTCATTTTGATGATAATTGATATATTTTGAGCTGATGATGTTAGAAAATTTTACAACATGAAACGCAGAACATTACCTCCTCTTAATGCTTTAAAAGCTTTCGAAGCTGTCGCCAGAAATAAAAGTTTCAGCTTAGCTGCCGAAGAATTATGTGTCACCCATAGTGCGATTAGTCATCAAATAAAGCAGTTAGAAGAATGGTTAGATAAAAAATTGTTTATTCGACATTCCTCGACCATCTCTCTGACGGCGGACGCCGAAGAATTATCGCTCGTTTGTACGCAATTTTTTAATCGTTTAGAACAATGTGTCTTTGAGTTAACAAATAAAACATCAGAGGTAGAGGTGGTAATAGGCGCTTCTCATAGTTTTATGGCAAATTGGCTGATTCCCCGATTAGAAAAGCTCGAAGTCATTTATCCCAATATCCATATCAAATTAATGACATGTAATGAGTTAAAATTATTAGAAAAAGAGAAAGTTGACATATTTATCAATAGCGTCAGTGAGCATCATCTACTTCCTAACTTTTTGAATAAATATCTGTTATTTCCCGATAACATGGGTCCTATTTGTAATCGTGAAATAAATCTTCTTCATTCCGTAAATGATCTTTTAAACTATCCATTACTTCATACCCACTCAAATAAAAGTGCATGGCATACATGGTTTGATCAGTTTCAAATAAGCTTTTGCCCAAAATCCAATGACCGTTATTTTGATAGTCTGAATTTAATGATAGAAGCTGCCGTGTCTGGGTTAGGAATTGCCATAGCACCTCAAATTCTAGTAGAAAAAGAAATGTTAAATGGAAAGATCATTGCCCCTTTTGGTTTTATCTATTGTGACTATAATTTTTATGCAATGGTCAGAAAAAATAATGAAAATCGTGATGTTATGAATATCATTAATTGGTTAATGGCCGAAGAAAAAAGTTAAACATTTAATCTTTGATTGGCTTTGTTGCACAAACCTATCTGTAAAGGGTTTTTCAGCGATATAATTTTCAAATGAAGAAGCCTACACACAAAATCTACCGCACAACCAATTGGCCCGCATATAACCGAGCACTCATGAGTCGCGGAAATATTGCCATTTGGTTTGATCCTGCTACGCAATGGTATGCGCCATCAAAAGGCAAACAAGGGCGAAATCAAACCTACTCCGACGCAGCCATCCAATGCTGCTTAATGATTAAATCCTTATTCCGTCTGTCTTTACGTATGGTCACTGGCTTTGTGCAAAGTCTGATTAAACTTTGCGGATTAAATTGGATAGCTCCAGATTACACCACGCTTTGTAGAAGACAAAAGCATATTGATATTGTAATCAGCTACCAAAAAAGTAGCGATGGGCTGCATCTACTCATGGACTCTACAGGCATGAAGTTTCTAGGTGAGGGCGAATGGAAACGCAAGAAACATGGACCTGAATATCGTCGCCAATGGCGTAAACTTCATATTGGTATAGATGCTAAAACCCTACAAATACGAGCAGTTCAGCTTACAACCAATAATGTCAGTGATTCACAGGTGCTTGGTGATTTACTTAATCAGATTCCACAAGATGAGCAGATTAACTCTGTTTATACCGATGGAGCTTATGACACCAAGCAATGCCGTCAGGTCATTGCAGATCGGCAAGCGCATGCGGTGATTCCACCTAGAAAAAATGCGAAACCATGGAAAGATACAAAGAGTAGCTCGCTAGAGCGAAATGAATTACTTCGAACAATTAAACGTTTAGGCAGGACACTATGGAAAAAATGGTCAGGCTATCATCGTCGAAGTTTGGTTGAAACTAAGATGCATTGCATCAAATTATTAGGAGATAAACTCAGTGCAAGGAGTTTTGATAGCCAAGTGAATGAGATCCATGCACGTGTAGCAGTCCTTAACAGATTTACGGAATTAGGTCGACCACTTACCCAAGTTACGCCTTAAATTTGGCTCAATTAGGGGCGCTTTGCATTTCAAATCTTTGTGCAACAAAGCCTCTTTGATTTGAAAAATTCTATTCAATTGCTCATCTATAACGTCTATTTCACATTCTATTCACGCTGTGCTGCCTAAGGTATAAACATACACTTCATACGGACACTGATGATGAGACTTGTAAAAACACTAATTGCTACAGCCTTATCCTTGCCGCTTCTGTTGTTAGCCGGATGTAAAAGTATTCCCAGTTATTCAGACGATTACGCCCAATCCAGAAATGGTATTCAGGGGATAGCGCTGGATCAGGCTAAAGCTCAGGATATCGGCCTCCGCTTTACCTCAGCCTTTAATACCTTGGGCACACCTGAATTCGTTGAAAATGCTGGAGCACTGTATGCCGACCAGCTGTTTATTAACGATACGCTATCGCAATTTTCATCCCGTCAAAATCTACTCGAGCACTTTCAAGGCATGAACAAACGGGTCAGCAAGGTCAGCGTCAAGCTGTTAAACGCTTCTTATCATCAGGACTCTGCCTATGTGCACTGGCATATGGCCTATGATTTTAAATTGTTCGGCACGACCCGCAGTATGGACTCTTACGGTATCAGTGAAATCAAGATCAACGAAAACAACAAGATTATTTTCCAGCAGGATTTCTGGGACCCTGCGAATGGCCTGTACCGTTCCCTGCCTTATGTTGGAGGGGTCTACTCATGGCTACTGCCTTTCAAAAAATAGCGATTAGTACAGCGTTAGTGATGGGATGTAGCTTCTGTCCATGGGCACAGGCACAAAGCCTGAATCAATGCGGCAATGGTCCGCTGATGGTGGGTCAAAAACAGGTCGGTATGGCCAGTTATTTTGCCCAAAACTGTAGCCAGTCCTGGGAAAAACAAAATATACAGATGGACTTTTCCTATACACAGAATATTCCGGAATGGGCATTTAAGCGTGCGGCCACACATTTACTGAAACGTAATGTTAAAGACGCAAAAATACATGCTCTATTCAACCCAATCACCGATTTGTATCGTCCGGTCAGATCAGGCGACCTGTATCGTTTAAAATACAACCATGCTACACAGACCCTGAGCTTATCTTTGAACCAGCAAAGTTTAGGGCAGCTTAAACATCCTCTGGCACAACAATATTTTAATATATGGCTGGGTCCCCAGCCATTTAGTGCTAAATTAAAACAGCAATTATTAAATTAGTGTCTGCCGCTATGTCGAAACATTTTATCCTGATGGTTGAAGACCATTATGAACTGGCCTCTACCCTATGCGAGTTTCTTGAAGAACATGGCTTTGTGGTCGATCACGCCCGCAATCTGAGTGCTGCTAGACAATTACTGAAACAGCAACGCTACCATATCTTGCTACTAGACATTAATTTGCCTGATGGTTCTGGTTATGAATTGTGCGAGTGGTTACGCAATGAAGAGGGGTTGGACTTACCTGTCTTGATGCTTACCGCTCGGGATACCTTGGATGACAAACTTAAAGGCTTCAATTCCGGCACGGATGATTATCTGGTCAAGCCCTTTGACTTTAACGAGCTAGTGGTTCGGGTCAAGGCCCTGATCAAACGTTCCCTGGGTGAAGTATCTAGCAGTCGTCTGCAAATTCATGACCTAATTTTGGACCCAGCAACACAACAGCTAACTCGAGCTGGGCAGAACATTGAATTGCCTCCGATTCAGTTTAAACTTTTGAAGCTACTAATGCGACATTCTCCTAAAGTACTGACCAAACAGGAAATTATGATGCAGCTTTGGGGTGACGAAGAGCCAGAAAGTGATGCTCTGCGCAGTCATATCTATAATTTACGCAAAATGGTCGATAAACCCTTTGAACAAAAGCTGATTCACACCATATCTGGGATTGGTTTAAAGATTGCTTTCGAAGATGAAGCCTAATTTAGGTACACAACAACAATCAGTCCAGTGGTCATTGCTAGATCAACATTCTGATGAGTGTCAAGATAATATTGCCTGTCAAACAGCTCCACACGCCAACCTAGCTGTTTGCATAGCTTTTGCACCAATTGCAATCCAATACCATGCCCTTTGATTTCCAGTTGTAGCTGCTGACCAGACAGTTCCTGAACTTTAGAATTGTTAGGTAAAGGCATGCCGACTCCATTGTCAGCAATCAGTACTTTATTTTTTTCCATAATCACATCAATTTCTGTGCCCTGTGAATAGTTCAGCGCATTGCGCAGAATATTGCCAAACACCATTTTGGTCATGGATGGATAAAGTTTACGCGGCTGTTCATCGAGGTCTTTTTGCAGGTCTATCTGCATGCCTTTGTTATGACTGACACTCTCCAGATCCTGCACAAGATTGTCCAGACATTCTGAAAGCATGGTCGGTTCAGCAGTTAAAGTGTTGGTGGTATTGCGGGCAATTGCCAGCAAGGTATCGACCAGCAGCTGCATGTCTTCAATGGTGTTATGCAGGCGGGTAAAGGACTTGTTGTCGCCATAGCGTGCCTGACACAGCTGCACATTGCCTTTTAAAATGGTCAGTGGCGTGCGCAGCTCATGGCTGACATCTCCGGTAAATTCACGCTCACGCTGAATAAATTCGCTTAATACCTGATGATATTTTTCCAGCGCCTGCTTGAGGTATTCAGCTTCCAGATTAGAGTCGGTGCGGATGTCCTGAAAAGGCGAAGCCTGATTTTTCTGATGTTCCCAGTCGATATATTCCAGCGCATTGGCCAGACGGGTAATCGGGGAAAAATAGCGCCGGGCCCGACGGTTCCACCACCACAGCACACTATATAGCACAAACAGGCTGACCATCAGCGGTGCCAGACCAAACAGCCACACCAGCTTGTTGACGTTGCTTTCGCCAAAGACCAACAGGACATGCTGTCCGTCTTTTTCACCATACACAGTCATGCGCTCCTTGCCATCGACAAAATGCCGATTCACTCCTTGCTCAAGCTGCATAGTCTTAAATTGGGGTGGTGGCACAGTGTTCCAGCGGTAACCATACAGATTTTTGGTGTCGGGCAATTCTGCGGCAGGATTACGTTCTAATCGTTGCCAGTAGTGAGACATTTCCTGTTCTAGCGCCGTTCTGAGCAAAGAACCTTTAATTACCCAGGCACTGAAGCCAATCCCAATCACCACAGACAAGGCAATGAATCCGATTTGCAGCCAGTAATAGCGGTTAAACACCTCACCCAGAGGATGATCGTGTTTGTCCCTGAACAGCTTTAACATTGGTGCATTCCCCGCTACCCCATCCGATTCGCCATTCAATTATACGGTTTTCTTTTTAAACAGAAAGTGACCGATCACCCACTCGCGTCCATGCTCATAACCGAACAGCTCGGCACAGGCCATAAAGAAAATCCGCCAGCGTTGCCACCAGATTGCGGCATCCGCGCCATAAGTTTGTTCAAATAAGGGCTTTAGCTCGGCCTGTTTAGCATCCATATTTTCTAGCCAAGCATTTGCGGTACGTTCATACTGCGTGCCCGCCCATTGCCAGTGCTGTTCTAGCTGTAAATGCTGCTGAAAATGTAGGAAAGTTGAGGCTGCTGGCATCAAACCACCACTAAAGAAATATTGCGACATCCAGTCAAACTCATTTTTGACTTCAAAAGGATAATGCAAGAAACGATGACAGAAAATATGACACCACAATAAGCCATTTGGTTTGAGCCAAATACTGATATTTTCAAATAGTTTTTGATAGTTACGCACGTGCTCAAACATCTCCACTGACACCACACGATCAAAAGAGGCAGGTTCAAGTTGCAACACATTGACATCACAAGTGATCACCGTCAGGTTATCCAGTTTTTTTTTACGGGCTTGTTCCTGAATATACTCGCGCTGCGTTGAAGAATTTGACACGACTGTAATACGGGCCCTTGGATAACGCTCGGCCATATATAGACTTAAAGAACCCCAACCGCAGCCAATTTCCAAAATATCCTGCCCGTCTTTCAGTTGTGCTCGCTGGCAATAGCATGCAAGAGCAGCTTCTTCGGCTTGGTCTAGCGTTGTATCGGCATGTTCAAAGAGACTCGCGCTATATTTCAAACGCTTACCGAGTACTGCCTGAAAAAATGCGGTCGGCAGTTCATAATGCTGTTCATTGGCTTTGTCTGTCTCAATGGCAATTTCGCTGTTTTTCAGCATGGTCAGCACATCCATATAGCGCTGCGCTGCCAATGCGGGGTTAAACCGACCTTCTTGTGCCAAACGTTTTTTGCTTAAAGTACGAATGCCTGCACGAATCACTGGGTCTGGCACCTTGCCATTTTCGATCAGTTCTAAGGTTTTTTTAATCATAAAGTCCATGTATTTACCTACTCTTTGGGTGGCCACGGAATAAACATTGAAGTTCGTCGTTGATAGTCTTTATAGTTGTCGCCACGGTGGGCGAGCGCCTGTTTTTCACTAAAGGGAATACCTGTAAAGTAGTACAAGAATAGCCACATCAGCAGTGGATATATCCATAATTCATAGCATCCTGCTGCCAAACCGAGCACTGGATAGGCAAACCAATGCAGCCATTCAAAAAAATAATTCGGATGGCGCGAATATTTCCACAAGCCCTGATCCATGGTTTTACCTTGATTCTGTGGATCTAGCTTAAAACGGTAAAGTTGCTGATCGGCAGTGCTTTCACCTATCAAAGCCAAGAGCATGATCATACCCGCCCCAATCACAGTGACCAAAGTCCAGTCATTCCATTGCTCGGTCGAGATACTTAACAACTTCAGCATTGGGTAGGAAAACAGTAGCGCCAAACCTGCCTGAAATATAAAAAACACCAGAAAACCAAGATGCTGATAATCCCCCATCGCTCGGCGCATGTTGGCATAACGCGTGTCTTCTTGGGTTTCATTGGCATAGCGCCGTAACAGATGCCAAGTCAGCCGTGAAAACCAGATCCCACTCGCCAGTCCCAGAAATAACCGAACCAACAGTGGTGCACTGTGAATCGCCCAAGCGGCAATAATCATGTTTAGGGCAATACTGAAACTCCAAGCGACATCGACTAGCCCTGCTCTGCGGTTATAGGTCACCAACACCCAGCTACAGAGCATGATGAAGACATTGAGCAAAAATAAATCTAGCAGCATGTCGCCCTCCTGTTTTATTTCTGCTTAGTAAGCACTGGCTTCAAACAGCAAATGAACATCGCTGATCACACCTTCGCGGAAGCCACCTTCGCAATAACACAGATAAAAATCCCACATGCGGATAAAGCGCTCATCAAAACCAAGTTGCAACACCTGATCACGTTGCTCCAGAAAACGCTGGCGCCAACACTTCAAGGTTTGTGCATAGCTTTGACCAATATCTTCCAGATGTTTGAGACGAAGTTTTTGCTCAGAAGCCGTTTGCGTCATCACACTGATACATGGAATAAAACTACCGGGGAAAATATAACGCTTAATATAATCCACCGTATTTAAAGCTTTAACATAGCGTGCATCTTCAATGGTAATCGCCTGTATCAAGGCTAGACCATTCGGCTTAAGGAGCTCGCGGCATTTTTGGAAATAAGTTGGTAAATATTGCTCACCCACTGCTTCAATCATTTCAATCGACACAAGCTTGTCGTATTTGCCTTCTAGTAAACGGTAGTCTTGAAGCTGTACAGACACCCGATGAGACAGCCCTGCTTCAGCAACTCGGGCTACAGCCTCATCATATTGTGCCTGGGAAATGGTAATGGTGGTCACCTTACAGCCATAATGCTGAGCCGCATAAATGGCAAAGCCTCCCCAGCCGCTGCCAATTTCAACCAAATGGTCCATCGGTTGCAATTGAAGTTTTTGGCAGATCAGTTCTTTTTTATAATCTGAAGCTTGTTCCAAGCTCATACAAGGGTCTTTAAACACCGCACTGGAATACATCATGCTGGAATCTAAGAACAATTTAAAAAAATCATTGCTCAAGTCATAATGCTCAGCAATATTCTGACGACTGCCATCAATCGAATTCTTGCGGGATTTATACCAAGCCTTGAGTACCAGCTGGCTAGCTTTTGCCACCACATTTTGATTCATCCGATCAAGCACATCACGATTACGCGCTAGAATACGAATTACATTGACCAGATCTTCACTGCTCCAGTAACCACGAATAAATCCTTCTGCTGCCCCCAGTACACCATTACGGAACAACAGTTCCATTAGACGGGTATCGTGCACCTGAATCACGGCCTGCAGATCACTGTTTTCGCCAACTGTTCCGCTCCAGATGCCTTTAAAAATCAGCTGACCATGCCGCAATTTCAGCAAATGCCGTAATACCACCGGCAGTTCGGTGTGCTCTCCCATTAACAGTGTTTTCATAGTCATGTCTTTCCTTTTTCTTTTTTAGGATGGCGGTAAAACGGAATTTTCTTTTTCCATAAACGAAAGGCATGCAGATAAATTCCGCTGACCATCCTGAAGGGTTCAAGAACTTTCAGTACAGCATAGCGATGCTGCTGTGAAGGAACTGTGATGGCCTGCAGGGAAAATTTCAGGGTGGCATCGAATTGCAGCACGGCCTGCTCAAACAGCTGCATATGAATCACATTTTGTTGTTCTGAAAAGCTAAAACGCCAACGATAATCTAGCTCCATCGGCATGAACGGCGACACATGAAAGTCCTTTTTAAAATCAAACTGGTGACTTTGGTACGGCGCATGTTGGTCTGCATTGTTTCGGCAGTCGTGAATGTAGACCTGTCTTTCATTCCACGGTGTATTGGTAATTTCACTAAGTACAAATATCAGTTGGTCGGTGGCATCTAAGACTAGATAAAACACTACAGAATTAAAGCGAAAGCCGAGTGTTCGTGGCAAAGCCATTACTCGGATAGATGCGGCATGCGGTAATAGATAGTTTTCCCGCTTGATGAGCAAACGTGAGACCTTCTGCCGAATCGAACCATATTCCATGGTCAGAAAATCCCGCTCATCTAGGGTCAAGAAATTCCAGCGGCTGGAAGACCAGAGCCAGGATTTACCGGTAAAGGTCGCGAGCTGATCCGGATCAAACCATAGATAGGTTAGCTGGGTCTCAAAAGCATGGGCTTTGGGCAAATAACGTCGGTGCCGGATTTCGGCAGAGGCAATCGCCAGTGGATACATCTGCATCATGTGCTCCTAGGCGGCCTGTTCGGCCTGTTTCAATAGCTGATCGACTACCCATGATGCGCTACGCGCCCCATCCTCATGAAAGCCCCAGCCCCAGTAAGCACCACAGTATGAAGTGCGGTTTTGGCCGTTGACCTCGACCCAGCGTTGCTGTGCTTCAATCGCCGGGGCATCAAACACTGGATGACGGTAATGTCGTTCTACCCAGACTTTTTTCGGATTCAGGGCAAAATTAGGATTCAGGGTGGCAAAGACTTGGGTTTTGCAGTTCAGGTTCTGCAACTGGTTCATCCAGTAGCTAAAGCCATAATGTGTGCCACTGTGCTGGAATGGCGTCTGTTCAGTGGCCTGAGTCGGCGTGACGTGTACATGCCAGCTGGCCCACTGGCGACGGGATTTGGGCATGATAGAGGTATCGGAATGTACCACCATGCGGTTATCCTGATAGCGGAACTTGCCTAGCACGTCCAGCTCCTGCGCGGTCGGGTCTTTCAGCAGTTTCAGGCTGTCATCGGCGTGGCTGGCGAAAATCACCCAGTCAAAACGCTCGCTACCTTGTTGGGTTTCAATCAGTACATCATTGGCGCTGCGAGACACCTGATGCACAGCAGTTTTACGGAAGGTGATATTGCACTGGGCTTGAATGGCACGAACGTAGCGAGCTGATCCACCCTTGACCGTCAGCCATAAAGGACGGTCTTTGAGCTGCAACATGCGATGATGCTGGAAAAAGCTCACCACAAATTTATAGGGAATCTGTCCGGCCTGTTCCACCGGACAGGACCACAGCGCTCCACACATCGGATAGAGATGTTCATGACGGAAGGCATCGCTATAACCATGGTGATTTAAATACTCATCAATACTTAGCTGTGCATCGACCTGTTCCACATCCAGATCTTTATTGGCCGCATAGAAACGGAACAGATCCGACAACATCGCGCGAAAATCTGCATTAAAAAAGTTTTGAGGTCGGAACAATAACGAGAATTTTTTTGAAGGATTGTACTGTAAGCCACTGACCTGATTATTCACCGAAAAGCCCATGTCACTGCTTTGCGATTGAATCCCAAGTTCTTTTAGCATGGCGCAGAACAGCGGATAGTTATGCTCGTTAAACACAATAAAGCCACTGTCCACCGCAACCTGTTCACCATCGATATTCAGCTGATGGGTATCGGTATGACCACCAAAGTAGTTCTTCTTTTCAAATACTGTGACTTCATGCGCTTTGCTGAGTTTCCAGGCAGCGTACAGACCGGAAATACCTGAACCAATAATTGCAATTTTCATGGCGATTCCTTTGAATGAATAGTCGGAGTGCCGGTCTTGGCAGCTTTTTTCTGTTTTCGAGCCCGGGCAATTTTACTGACATCATAGACCCGTGGCGGAATCGGCTTGAGTCCCCAGAC
Source organism: Acinetobacter sp. YH12136 (assembly GCF_013418545.1). NCBI lineage: Bacteria > Pseudomonadati > Pseudomonadota > Gammaproteobacteria > Moraxellales > Moraxellaceae > Acinetobacter > Acinetobacter sp. YH12136. The sequence continues at coordinate 9,803 of NZ_VPBV01000023.1, read as the reverse complement.
CAGCCCGAACAAAGACATGAGTTTCAGCAGGTAATAGGTCACATCAATCTGCCACCAGTAAAAACCCTGCCGTGTACTGCCGGCATAATAATGGTGATTGTTGTGCCAGCCTTCGCCCAAGGTAATGATTGACAAGAATAAGTTGTTGCGGCTGTGATCTTCAGTGTCAAAATCCCGGCTGCCATAATGATGCGCCAATGAGTTAATACACAAAGTGGCATGGAGCAGCAACACAGTGGAGACCACAAACCCCCAGACCAGCAATTGCAGGCCGGAGGTACCGAGTTGCGGCCAGGTCATAGCCAGCCACTCCCCTAGCGCGTAAATACCGCCCGCGGTCAGCACCACCACAATTAAACTGAAACGGTCCAGCCAGATCAGTTCCGGATATTTCAGCCAATCTCTAATGACTTCTTTACGCGTGGCAAAGTTATATTCGTTTAAAAACCAGCCAACGTGGCTGTACCAAAAACCATGCGTGGAGGAATGCGGGTCTTGCAAGGTATCGGTATAGCGATGGTGATAACGGTGATGCGCCGCCCACCAGAGCGGGCCACGCTGCGCACTCATGGTACCCATCAACACAAACAGGAACTGTACCGGACGCGAAGTCTGAAAAGTTTTATGTGACAGATAACGATGAAAAAAAGCGGTGATGGAAAACATGCGGATCAGGTAGAACAGCAGCATAAAGCCAATCGCAAACCACGACACTCCCACCCAGAACACGGCGAGACAGGCTAGATGTAATAGAATAAAGGGTAAAATCCTCAGCCACTGAATCTTGCTGTTTTCAGCCGTCAGTGTTTCGGGCGCTGTGGGTGTAGACCAGCTGTCTATCCATCGCATCAGACTTTTCAACATGGACTCATCCTACTTTTAAGCGGTTGTCTTTATTCTATTTGATGAGTCTAATCAGTCAGATATGAATTTTATGTGAAGTGAAATAAAAAAAAGCCGAACTGTAGAGAGACTAATGAGTTCGGCAAAAGGGTAACAGATTAATGCGGCAATTTGATCAGTTTTGTGATGTCATAACCATAATATTTTGCTGTATCCAGATAGGACTGATAAGTGGCTTGATCCAGTTGCGGTTCACGTGACAAAATCCATAGGTATTTGGTACTCGGTCCACCGACCAGCGCCACTTTATATTCCGGGTCTACTCGTAATACCTAGTAATGCCCTTTGGTAAACGGAATCCATCTTAAACCTGGCGACAAAAAGCTGACTTTCAGTTTGCTGTTGCCCTGATTTTGCGGATAGGCCACCCCTTCAGAGCTTATCATTTCACCATTTTCAATCCGGCAGCTATTTAAGACGTCCATGGTCTGATCGGCATTGACAGTGTATTGTGCCGAGATATCCGAGACACATTTACGCTGAAAATACATCGGTAAATGCGCAATTTCATACCATTTACCCGCATACTGCCGGATATTCACCTGATCGACTGCCTGAGGGGCAACCGTTTCAGCTCGAGCAGTAAAGCTTAAGCTGATGATGGCCAGCGCTGTAACTGCAAAAACCGACTTGAATAGCATCTTCATTTTTAAGCCTTGTTGTATTTGAGACTTAAGATAACCCAGGTGGGTGTGAACAAAGCGTGAAGATTAAATGCAGAATGAAGGTAGGAGAAATTTCAATCTTACAGCCTGAGAAAATGGGGAAAATCATTTCTTCTTGGATCCCCTTTTAAAGCGGTAAATTGGTTTTTTAGATTCAATGTAGCAATATTGTCGATAGTATTATTTAAAAAAGCCAACTAGATCAACATATTAATTCCTGAACCAATCATCTTTTATAAGGCAATTAAATATACATATAAAAAAACTTGATTAATTTTATTTTTAAGGTATAGTTAACTCAACTAGAAAAAAGTCTTGTTTCATTAAATCTCTCTTAAGTATCGTCGTTTTATTCATAATTCTTCGTTTTTTTCAGATTTTAAGTTTCATTCTTTATTATTTTCAAAGTTATATGCAGTCAATAAAATGACTAAAAATTATTAAAAAATCAGTAGGATTTATTATGTCAAACTCAAATGTTGTTAAAGGTACCGTTAAGTGGTTCAATGAAACTAAAGGTTTTGGTTTTATTCAACAAGAATCAGGTCCAGATGTTTTTGCGCACTTTAGTGAAATTGCTAACTCAGGTTTTAAAACATTATTCGAAGGCCAACAGGTTGAATTTAGTATTGCTCAAGGTCAAAAAGGACCGAATGCGGTCAATATTGTTGCTATATAAGCACTAAAATACGAGTTTAAAAAGCACTACTCAGTGCTTTTTTAATTTTAAAGAAAAAGTTGTTTTCCATATTGGAAAAAATCATAAAAACAGGATATAAATTGTTAAAAGTTAATGAATTAATAGCAAAATCTAAAAATGGTACTGAAATTATCGTTTCTTTAATTCCCTTAAATAAAATGCAGAATACACGTCAAGGTTTTAAAGAAATTGAAGTGGGAAAAAGAGTTCTGCTGGAATCTGGAATTGAGGTAGATTTAAATTTAGATGGTCGTACATTTTATACGTCTTTAAATCAATTATTTAAGCTAAATCAAAAAGTTATTTAAAAAATAATATATTGCTTAATTAATTGAACAGCCGCTCCATAATCTTGTTAAAGGTAAAATAATGTTTAAACAAAATCTAAATGTAAAAGACCAATTCGGTATCAAATATTCTATTCAGGCCACGGTTGAGCGCAATTTTAGTGCTAGCCAGTCTTGTTCCCATGTCAAATATATTACCGTGGATGGTGAAGATATTCGGCCCAGTTTTGAAATGTTTTTCCAAAGTACTTCTAGCGGAAAAATTTTCAAGATTATTTAAGTCGATGAACTACTCACAGCTAAAACAAAGCCAATAATATAAAAATATTTATATCTTATAGCTTTATATTATTTATAACTAATATAATAATTTTAAATTTCTAGTGGCTTAACTCGCCCTTAAAAGAGCGAGAATGCGCACTATATTTGTTCAAAATTTCAAAGCCATTCTTTGCTGTCATCGGCAACAGGTGTTCCATGCATCACATGCTGAATCATGGCATAAGCAATACTGCCCTTGAAGGGAATTTCGGGTAACTGATCAAACTTGAAAAATTGCGCGTCGCTCAGTTCATCTTCCTGAATCTGAATCTCACCCGAGTGATACTCTGCCCTGAAGGCCATCATCAGATTGCTGGGAAACGGCCACGGCTGGCTGGCCAGATATTGAATGTTTTTGATCTGTAGCCCCACTTCTTCCATCGTCTCACGGCGTACCGCCTCCTCCAGGGTTTCGCCCACTTCGACAAATCCGGCAATCAGGCTGTACATCTGGGTTTTGTTGCGGGCATTTTTTGCCAGCAGAATTTCATCTGTACCCCGAGTAATGATAGTGATCACACAAGGATTCACACGTGGATACTGGTTATAACCACAGGATGGGCAGACCATGGCATAGTGACTGACGTGCTGCTGGGTCGGGTGGCCACATTTACTGCAAAAGCGGTGATTACGGCGCCACTCGAGCAATTGCACAGCACGACTGGCTTGTTCAAACTGTGGCCTGCTCCAGACCTGCACCAATTGCCGGATCGGGACTAGTTGATAGCCTTCAGGTACTAATTCATTTTCTTTTAGATCCCGTGCAATGACTTGGCCATTTTCCGACAGATCCAGATCATGCTGCAGTCTTGCGACCAGCGGCAACTGAAAATGCTCATCCACCATTAATTGCTGCTGTCTAAAAATATACGCTTTTGAATGCATGCTCATGACATCCACTGATTAAAAAAAATCCCATACATGGGGGTGTATGGGACAAAACTAAGGAAACTTACATAGAGTAACTTCTCTTTAGATACTAAGCGCACGCTTCCTGAATTACAACCATAATAATTTGTATCTTTTTGATTAAAATCACATAATTTTCACAACAATTATGACTTCAGGAATAATGCGAAGCGAATTTCATCAACTGGATGTAGCATTATAGAGATGAACACTCTGTTATTGTAGCAATCATGATTCATGTGCAATGTCAGCAGATCATCTGGTCGGGTTGAATTTACTGAACATGTGGACTGATCTGTGTTTTCACAAAAAATTGAACTGTCTGGCTTTACACTAGACTATCTTTGATCGGGTCTGGAAGGGCTATGCGTTTCGGTTTAATTTTAGGTGACCAGCTTCATCATCAGCTTGCTACGCTTAAAGCGCTAGACCGTACCCAGGATGTGATCCTGATGGCCGAAGTGGTTGAGGAAGCGACTTATGTCGCCCATCATCCGCAGAAAATTGCCCTGATTTTTAGCGCAATGCGGCATTTTGCCAAAGAGCTCAAAGCGGAAGGCTGGCGTGTACGTTACCATGCTTTTCAGTACGGCAGTCCGATTCGTAGCCTGCTGGATTTCGTACAGGCACAGCAACTGCTGTTCCCCGTCACAGAATTGGTAATGACCCGATGCGGGGAATACCGCCTGCAGCAGCAGATTGAAAAGCACTGGAGCCAGCAGCTGCAACTGCCGGTACAGTGTCTGGATGACGATCGTTTTTTCTGTAGCCCGGAGCAGTTCCGGCACTGGGCCAGCCGCTACCAGACGTTGCGCATGGAATATTTTTACCGGGAAATGCGTAAACAGACCGGTTATTTGATGCAGAGACAGCAGCCGCTTGGACAACAGTGGAACTATGACAGCGCCAATCGCAAGGCATGGTCAGGCACTCCACCATTGCCTCCAACACTTCATTTTGAACGCGATCAGATTGATCTGGATGTAATGCAAATGGTTGAGCGCGAGTTTCCGCTTCACGCTGGCAGCCTTGACAACTTCCGCTGGGCCACCACACGTAGCAATGCTCTGCTTGCACTGGAGCATTTCATTACCCACAGTTTGCCGCATTTTGGAGATTATCAGGATGCCATGGTTCAGGGTGCAGACATGCTGTTTCACAGCCTGCTCTCGCCTTATCTAAACTGTGGCTTGCTGCTGCCGCGAGAAGTCTGTGATGCCGCAGAAACGGCCTACTATGCCGGTCATGCACCACTGAATGCAGTGGAAGGTTTTATCAGGCAAATCCTCGGCTGGCGCGAATATGTCCGCGGAATTTACTGGCTGTACATGCCGGAGTATGCCAGCCGCAATGCGCTGCAGTACTCAACCCCGTTGCCACAATTTTACTGGACTGGCCGCACTCAGATGAACTGCATGGCTGAGTGTTTCCGTAATACTTTTCAGCATGCGTATGCACATCATATTCAGCGTTTGATGGTGACTGGAAATTTTGCCCTGTTAACGGGTGTAGACCCGCAGCAGATCAGTGAGTGGTATCTGGCAGTATATGCCGACGCCTATGAATGGGTAGAACTACCGAACACCTTGGGCATGGTAATGCATGCCGATGGTGGCTTAATGGCCAGCAAGCCCTATGGGGCTTCGGGCAATTATATCCATAAGATGTCGGATTACTGCAAGCACTGTAGCTACAATGTCAAAACCCGTACCGAACCGGACAGCTGTCCTTTCAACAGCCTGTACTGGTATTTCATGATCCGGCATGAAGCGACATTCCGTACTCATCCACGTATGTGCATGATCTATCGACAGCTGGACAAGCTTAAAGATCGGCCTCAGATTATCAGCCATGCCCAGCAACTTCTTAGCCGGATTGATGAGTTATAAACCATGAAAAAACAGCATCTGCCTGAAAAAATCTGTATCCACTGTTTGCGCCCTTTTACTTGGCGCAAAAAATGGCAACGCTGCTGGGCGGAAGTCAGATACTGTTCTGAACGATGTAAACGTGAGTCCAGACGGTAATCGAAATCAAACACTTAGAAACGCTTGTATTGGCGTGAACAATAGGCCCGTATCACGTCGGGTGAACGTAGCTGCAGATGTTTGGTTTTTCGGCCAGTCACGCGTGCACGCCACATTTTAAAGCTACTGAGTTTCATATTTTGCCGCATCAAGCGGATGACCGCCGCTTCATTTAAACCATACTCACATAAAATAGCTTCAAAAGGGGTTCGATCTTCCCAAGCCATTTCTATAATTCTAGATAAGTCTTTTTCAGAAAATTGATTCATACCATTCTCGTTTTTAATCATCATGAAGCGTCAATAAGCTTTATCGACTTTAATCTGACTAAAAGAATAACAATATAATCATGAATTTTTTGTGATCTTTATCTAGTTTACGGCCTCAGCACGAATAAAAGGGCTAGTTAAACTGGCCCTTTTAAATCTTGAACCGTACCGGGTTTGTCGGAGACTTTTTTATTTAAGTTAGGCCGCCTGACCTAACGGGTTAATCTTATCATAGTACATTGCTTCAAACTCAAAAGGCGATACATAACCCAGTGCAGGCTGATATAACCACGATCCCCGTAAAGCTTTGCTTCTAAGCCTTCCACTAAATGCTCAACCATTTTTATATCGGCCACATGCCCATTAGATAAAGCAGAACAAGCGATTTCGCCATATTGATTCATCGCTATGTGTAATTTACAGCCATAAAACCATCCCATTGAGCTTTTGCCACGAGATGCAATCTTAGCTAATGATTTATGCCGTTGGATGCGTTGATTTTTACAGACTGGTAAAGTGGTTGAATCGACCCATAAATATTGGCTGCATTGGCCTTTCATTAAGGCGACATGTAAGGCATGGAATGCATATTGATGAGGTGAATCATCCGTTGCTAACAGGACAAGCTTTTAAATAAAGAGCTTTTATCCTGTTTCAGCCCTGAAAAGAATGCTTTGAAATTATTAAAGTGAGAACACTTATGCCAAATGGCGATAAAAATAATTTCTGAGGAGGCTGAGTTGAGCTGTTCGAATTCTTACAGAGTGACGACTTTGTTTGAGAAATTTCCAATAAGTTGCTTCAAATTTAAGAAAGAAATCATCAATTACGCAGAATAATTCGGTTCTATTAAACATCAGGGCTAGAGCTTTAGGTTTGGTGTGGTAACTCAACTGATGGCTCTAGTCCTTTTATTCTTCAAGTCAATTTCTTATCCGCGATTCGGGTTATGTAAGAGAATTAATTCTTTTCTTGCTTTTTTCCAAGAATTGTCAAAATTATGATCAATATTTGCAAAATAAAATGTAAAGTCTTTATCTGAAATATTTTTACGAACTTTTTCCTTTAAACCATTCCTACCCTGTGGTTTGTTGTGTAAAAGAGCTTGGTCCTCTTTACTTAAAGAGGTATAAACTTTAATAATAAATTCCTGACGAACTTTTGTTGAAGTCGAACTTTTTAGCGGGTGAATATTTTGATAACGATTAATTTTTAAAATAATTTTTTTAACTTTTACTATAGGTATAAAATAATTCTCACATTTATTAGCAAACAGCCTCCACTCTCGCAAATCATTTCCCTGAGGAAAACCCTCCTTAATCAGAAAGTCTAAGAAACTATCGGTAATAGGATAAGAAAGCTTTTCTGCTTCAATCACAATAAGTTTATCTGGTGGCATCATAGCACTTTTAAGAACCTGTAAAATAGACCGATAATATTTCACTATTTCATCTTCTGAGAGTTGATCTACTTTGCTCGACTCTCCTTCAGTTTTTCTCAATATTATTTGCATAGCCGTGTAAAACGGAACTTTTGAAAAACTTGTGTTTAAATCTAAATAAAGAATCGACTCATTGATCTGCTGTTTTTCGCTTTCTAAAATTCTTACTTTACTTGCCGCCATTTCCAATGAATTTTTTATTCCATAAGCATCATTCATACCGCTACCTATTCGCTACCTTTTTTTATTTTAATAAAAAACCACTTACGATTAGTGCACGTAAGTGGTTGTTTTATATGGTGGGCCCAGACAGACTTGAACTGTCGACCAACGGATTATGAGTCCGTTAACATAGTAATTTAAAATCAACAAATTAAAAATATAATGTCAATACTATCATATATTTATGTAATTTTAATAATTTATTATTAACTCTTTTTGTTGATTAATATATATTGATTTTGCTTACTACTTGCTTACCAGATGCTTACTAGAATGAAGTTAACAAAACCTGCTATTGATAAAATTGATTGCTCAGACAAAAATAAACCAACTTTTTTTTGGGATGAGAAAACACCAGGATTCGGCGTCAAAGTTACACCTAAAAATAATAAAAGCTACATTTTCCAAGGCCGTATTGGTCTTCAAAACCGTCGTATCAAAATTGGTGACGTTGATGTATGGAAATTAGATGAAGCTCGTAAATATGCACAAGAATTGGCGATTATGTGCCACAAAGGGATTGACCCATTAATCGAGCGTAAGAAAGCTTTAGCTGATAATAAAGAACTGCTAAAACAAGAAAAACGCAAAACTATTAAATTTAAAGATGTATGGTTTGAATATTTAAAAGCAAGACAACCTAATTGGCGACCAAGAAGTTATCAGGACCACATCGAATTATCTAGAGGTGGTTACGATCCTGAAAAAAATAGTGTTTATACCAGTCAACCCATTTTTCAACTGTTTGAGTACAAACTTTCTGAATTAACTGCAGATGTATTATGCGATTGGCTTGATCACAATGACTTCCGTCCAACAACATCAGCTAAAGCATACAGACTTACACGAGCTTTCCTGAATTGGTGTGATGAACACGAGGATTATGAAAACTTAGTGCCTCCAAAATCATACAACTCAAAAAAAGTTAAAGATAAAGTCCCTTCCCCAAAAGCCAAGAATGATTGTTTGATGAAACAGCATCTAAAACCATGGTTTGAAGAGGTAAATAAGTTAACTAGCAGAAAAATAGCGATTTTTTTGATATGTAGTTTAATCACTGGTTGCAGAAAGAATGAGCTGCTTTCATTAAAATGGACAGATGTCGATTTTCGTTGGAAAACAGCAAAAGTCAGGGATAAAATTGAAGATGAAGGTCGCCTAATTCCTCTAACTGCATATGTTGAAAGCTTATTATTAGAACTAAAGAAAAATTCTGATTCTAAATTCATATTTAGCAGTAAGGGCGCTGAATGTGGCCATATTGTTAATCCTTACGATAGCTTAGAGAAAATATGTAAAAAACTGAATATTGAACTTACTCCCCATGGATTGAGGAGATCATATAAAACGTTAGCTATTTGGGCAAAAATCAATGAAGGATCTTTAGCACAGATATCAGGTCATAAACCAAGTGCATTAGTTGAAAGGCACTACATCGTACGACCTATGGATATGCTACAAGAAACACTACAAGAATATGAGGATTGGATTTTGCAACAAGTGCGAAATGGCATTAATTGAAATACCTCGATACGGACTAATGCCAGTCAGTTAAGAAATTGACTGGTAAAGGGTGTAAATAATTCTGTGTAAATACAGTTTTAAAAATACTTGGTTACACGCTCTTCAAAAGAGGGCGTTCAAAAATCTATGTCAGTAAATTTGACTAGATTTTAATTATATCGATCTAATCGACCTTCAAAGTAAATGGATAATTGAGTAATGTGTGAAAATTGAGACTTCTACTGACATTTTGGTAAATTTCACCTCATGTCATAGGAGTTTGAATTTTGAGTACAAAAGCCCAACGGGAAATTGCCCATAAATTAAAAGTGTTTGCTCATGCTGAACAAAATGGCAATGTTGTATTGACCTGTCGATATTTTGGTATTTCACGAAATACTTTTTATCGTTGGAAGAAGAATTATAAATCGTAAGCGTCCGCTGAACCCCATGCCTATTTTTTAATTCGGTTCAGGTTTCCAGCGGTGTGGTAGCAATTCTTCAATCTGAGTCACTTTATGTGTCGGCAACCTTTTCAGCACATCACTTAAATAGG